>JBLIES010000109.1:0-11597 GCA_047633135.1 Roseivirga sp. | reverse complement strand
ACCTGCATAGAAAGAGAAGACGACTGGCGAAATCTCATCGCTAAAATTAGAACCGCCTATTCTGGCCCACTGACTTATGCAGCCAATTTTTCGAATGAGTATGAGGATGTAAAATTTTGGGACGACCTAGACTATATTGGCATTCAAGCCTACTTTCCTCTCGTTATGAATGAAGAACCCTCGGTGGAAGAGTTGAAGGAAGGCTGGAAAAAACCAATTGAAGAATTGAAAGCTTTTTCTAATCGATACAATAAGCCAATTTTATTCACTGAAGTAGGTTATAAAAGCACAAAAGATTCAGGCATTGCACCCTGGGAGTGGCCCCAAAGATTAGCCGAGGCAGAACGGGCCGAAATAGTATCTGAACAAACCCAAGCCAACTGCTTTGAAGCGTTATTTTTAGCAGTGATGGATGAGCCCTGGTTAGCAGGCATTCACATTTGGAAATGGTACCCTAATTATGGCAACAATACGAATAGACGCAATTCATTGATGGAAAACATTGACTTTACTCCTCAGCTAAAAATGGCAGAAAAAGTAGTGGAAGATGGCTTTTTAAAAATGAAGAACTCAAATGACGTTTTGTGATTATTTAACTGATTATCAATAAGTAATTCAATGAGAAAAGACATCGCCTTTCCTGAGGTAACTGGAGTGACAATTGCCATTGCTAAAAGCATAAATAATCTTGGAGAAGGCGAATGGAACGTTTATTTGATCAACAAGAATTTGATCGCTTTAGAAAATATCATGATCGTGTCCAAAGGGAAAGAAGAATCAAATGGAGAAGGTAGAAAGACTTCTACACTCAGGCACATGATCCCAAAAATAGAAGAGCAAAGTTTCGCGAAGATTGAAGCAATAAACCCAGAAGTGTTCTCTTTTTACAATGAATTTTGGGTGAGTTTCTTCATTCTGAATGAACTTTTCGACAAGAAATTTATTATTTCACCGTTCAACGAGTACGAAATTTCAGCAATCCCTGAATTAGAGCTCAAAGGACAATTGGCAAACTGACCTTTTCGCAATATTATTTCTTATCGTTTTAGGGTTATTGCCATCGGTCGTGTATCTATTTTGTTAACCCGCAGAATTAATTTCTTGGCACAAAAAAAAGCAAATGAAGCAATTAATATGAAGTGATCATTTGTTTTGTGCAAACGATTGCATAATTTTGGATTGTCAAGTGAAAGAACAGGCATAAAAATAATTTTGATCACACGAAAAGCAAACAAAATGGATCAGTTCAGTACTAGTCAAACAGTAAATGTATCTAATAAAGAAAAGGTTAAAACGCATTTGCATGACTACGCCAATTCTAAGATTTCGCAAGAGTTCAATCACCAGCGCGTTTCAGTGAAAGATATTATTGTAAATCATTACAGAAAAGGCAGATAAAAAGAGTCCCGATTTGTTGGGGCTCTTTTAATTCTATTATCCTTTCTTCCCATGGTTTGTTTTTTGGGTGCTTTTATTTTTTTTGATCACGAAAGTAATTTACCTCATCCTATAGAAAACGTTGCACATTAAAAATGCGGTATGCATTTGAAGCATCCGCCCTGAAACCTTCGGTTTTCTTCCCACTGTCTTCAACTTTTATAACCGCAAGTCTGAAATATTTGCTCAGTCTGTATCCCAAAAGAGCGCAAGTTTTTTATACCAAATTGCAGCTACTCCTTCACTATTTTCTCACTAAGCTTACGTTAAAATTTTAATACCTTTGGACGCTAAACCACCATGAATTCATCGCTGCTAATATCAAGCAAACAACCGCCCTATTGTACTCAATGAGATCAATTTAAGCATGATCACGCTCAATATTAGGCCTTCCCAGCTGTCCAACAATTAAAAAGCATCAATCCCTAGCTTTGGGCTCTCATACACCACATGTCTGTAGGTAGTTTTATTTAGAACAATCTCCTTAATCCCTTACTTATTCATGTACTAATAAGTAGGTAGGAACTCTTTTCACCTTAACTTTACAACAAATTCTAATACATGGCAGATCCATATATTAAAGCCTTACATATAATTTTTATCGTGACTTGGTTCGCAGGCCTTTTTTATATTGTCCGCCTGTTTATCTATCAGGTAGAAGCTTTTGAAAAACCAGAACCTGATCGTACGATTCTAGGGAATCAGCTGAAAATAATGGCCCGAAAGCTCTGGTATATTATAACTTGGCCATCGGCAGTCATTACATTTCTTTTTGGCATATGGATGATTGTAAGTTTGCCATCGATGCTTTCTTTGGCCTTTATGCAGATTAAACTGAGTTTTGTCGTACTGCTCTATCTCTACCATTTCATCTGTCATAAAATGTTCAAAGAGCTACAAAGGGGTGTAGTAAAATATACCTCCACCCAACTCCGCATTTTCAATGAAATTGCGACCATTATTCTCATCTCTGTTGTCTTTCTTATCGTATTAAAGGATGAGTTGAATTGGATTAAAGGAACGGTAGGGTTTGTGCTGGTCACTGTACTTTTACTGATTGCCATAAAGATTTATAAAAGAATACGTACCCAAAAAGAAAAGTAAGTCAACGCCATGAAAAACATTTTAAGTCTTCTATTTATTGCCTTAATAGTTAGCGCATGTGAAGGTGATCAACAATCCTTGCTCCCAATACTTGGGCGAACAGAATACATTGATGTGAATGGCACCGTAGACACGGTATACCATTCTATTCCCGACTATCGCTTTGTAGATCAAGACAGCATGGCGGTGACACCAAAGACCTTTGAGGACAAAGTATATGTCGCAGATTTCTTTTTTGGCACTTGCCCTACGATTTGTCCATTAATGAAAGCACAGTTAATCCGTGTACATGACCGATTCCAATCCAACCCAGAAGTCGGTATCTTATCACATACCATTGATCCTGATCACGATACAGTAGCCTATTTAAAAAACTATTCGGAGCGCATTGGCATTAATAGTAATGAAATGTGGCATTTCGTCACCGGGGTGAAAGAAGAAATATATGAGTTGGGTACCGCAGCAGGTTACATGGTACCTATTGGAGAAGATAATTCGGCACCTGGAGGATATATTCATAGCGGTGCATTTATACTTGTCGATAAAGACAGAAGAATTAGAGGCTTTTACGATGGGACAAAGACCAATGAAGTAGATATTATGATGAATGATATTGATCGACTTTTGAACGAATATAATCCCAAATGAAAAAACTCCTTTTGACAATTTCACTCTTAATTTTCTTTTCAGCCTTGGCTTGTACTCCTGACAAGCAGGAAAAAGAAATTATTCAGAACACAGCAGCGTCAAGCTTAAATCAAAAGGAAACCCAATACTACTCAAACGGTAGAAAGCTCTATAGAACAATTTGTGCCAACTGCCATATGGAAAATGGTAGCGGATTAGGAAGGCTTATTCCACCTTTGGTTCAATCAAACTATTTGGTTGACAATAGAACAGACCTATCAAGGATAATAAAGTATGGTTTAAGTGGCCCAATAAGAGTTGATGGGGAAGACTACAACCAACCAATGCCTGCGAACCCGGGCCTTACTGACCTAGAAATCGCAATGATTTTAACTTACGTTGGGAACACTTGGGGGAATAATATGGGTGGTTTTACTTTGGAAGAAGTGCAGCAAGGTTTATCCGTCAATTGATTTCTCACGAAATCTCACATCCACTAACTTTCTAAAAGCATACTCTAGGAGTTTGTTAATTGAGTCTAAATTTCTGACATCGCAGTTGAATAGGATAGCGTCAGAGTAAGAGACTTTCTTTTCGAAGTTATCAATAACGAAAAAGTATAGCTCATTCACATAGACTCCAGTATTGGCCCTATCCCCTACCAATCCTTTGATATAGACGATCATACTATAATGTTTATAGCTTGGGTCTACTAATGATTCATCTACATCCCATTGAGAATAATTAATAGAACCCTGAGTAGCCCTTTTAACTAAACTGTCTAAAATAGAAGTCTTCATTCCATTATAGAAGTTTTCTTCCCCTCTGAGGTCAACAACCCACTTGTCTAATAAAAACTTATTTGCGATACTTTTCTCTAAATCCCTCCTTACCCTTTTGAAATAGATTGAATCTTGATCATCTGTTTTAAGGTCTGTGTTGAGTTCAACGATAGGAGGAAAAAGCCAAATCCCCTTTTTCTCATCAATGTATTGGTTAATTAATACACCCGGATCGTCATCAATTACAGGCACTTTTTGTTTACAACGCTTGATGGAGTACCTTCTTTCAAGAGAACCCGAGGTCGTTGTATATTTATCTACACAGCTAGGGAAGAATGCAAAGATCAATACAAGCAAGACTACCTTTAACAATCCATTATCCAGCAGCTTACTCGTTTCCATAATCTGATTAATTACTTAAAACCTCCTTTGCTTTGGCAATTGAGTTATTAATGTCCTCTTTCACTTTAATCACTCTTTCTTTTTCTGCCTTTAAGAAATCCATTTTTTCTTCCTCACTGGTTTCGTTATTCACGAAAGAAGTCGAATTTTGGGACCAATCGTTCATCCAAGTCATCATACCTTTTTGGGCATTCTCTAGGCTCTGGGCAATGTCTCTTAACTCATCAGCATTTTCACTTCCCTCTACTTTATCTAACACCTTCTTCCTAAGGGACATTACCTCCCCTATTTTTGGCATAACTTCATCATGAATATCTAAGACTTCATTGACAAGGGCCACGCCCTTATCTTGATTTGTGCAGGCAAAAAATAGAAAGATGGTCAGAAGGGCAATAATTTTTTTCATAGCATGAACATTAAAAACAAAAATAACCTGCAACCTTGAATCAGAAAAGATTTAATCGCTAATATCTTCTTGAACTAGGTACAAGAATTATCGCTGATTACTGAATAAGCTGTTGGACAATAATTAATAACTGCCATCGGCAAGGCCAGCATAAACACCTTCTACCAATAGGTACATTAATTTATCAGGGTTTGTTTTATTAAGCTTGAGTTTTCCTCTGATTTTCACTCTTTTGGTAGTGAACTTGAGCTGTTCCTTCATACTTATTTCCATCACAGTCTCTGGCCCTCCAGCACCGCAAAAAAAGCATTCGCTTATTGGCAATGAAGAAAGAATTAACTGTGTTGGTTTAAACATGCCTTCCAAAGGGATGATGAAGCCTTCGACTTCTACGATTTCCCCTTCTGCCGCCTTAGTACCTGCATTAAAAACTGGAAGGTAAACATCACCATATTCATCTTTAGAAAGTTCGTACTTCACATCCCCTAGTACCTTCCAAAGCTTTGGGCCTTCCAATACTGGGTTTTGTGCACTTAGCATTACTGAACAAATCAAAAAGGCAAAAACTATTATCTTTTTCATATCAATCTTGTGCTAGTACTTTAGAAATATCTGTCCGATAAGCGTTTAAAGCAGGAATCAAAGCGGCTACAATACCAACGCCTACGCTCAGGACTAAAACTGTGAATTCATTTGAAACAATCACCATTCCGGTGATGCCAATCTCTTCGGACTTATCGTAATAACTCACCAATACTTCGACTAAACCATGCCCTAAGAAGAAACCTAATATCCCTCCTAAAACAGTAATAAGTACTCCTTCTAAAATAACATGTATAAAAAGCTTGGTTCTTGAAGCCCCCAGCGACCTCATTATGGCTAAATCGTATTTTCTATCTTTTAATGCATTGTACAATGAAATAAATATGCTCAAACCGGCAATCACAATGATAATATAGGCGAAGCTTTTGATCATATTAACGCCAACACCAAGCAGTGAAAACAACCTTTGAGTTTCAAATGCTGGAGATGCCGCTTGCATATTAGTATTGCTATTAATCATCCTTGGCAGCTGCACTGCGCCCATCGCAGACCTAAATTGAAGCAGCAATGCTGTGATTTCATCCTCTTCATCGCCCAATGGTAGGCCTGTTTTGAAAGCAGAGCCTAAAACTGGAGAATGATCATGTACATCAACTGAATCGGTCTCAGCATGATCATGCACCTGCCAAACCGACTCAATATTGGTGAGGATCAGGTTGTCTAAAACAGCACCACTAGGAGCTAAAACGCCCACTACTTTATAGCTTGCTTCATCATGCTCTAAGTCTGGCACACTCATCCCATGGGCTCCAAAAAAAACATCCCCCACTTTAAGCTCCAGCTGTTGCGCTACTTTGGAACCTATTACACAGTCTAAATTATATTGCCAGAGCTCGCCACTTGCTAAACTTCCTTCATATAAATTAACATAATCATGGTTGGTCCCAACGATTCTGAAGCCTCGATAATTATCGCCTAAGGCCAAGGGGATGGAAGATTTAATCAAACGATTTCTCATCAGGTTTTTGGCCTCATCCAATTTAATATTGCCTGTTGGAAAATCGATATGATAGACATTGGCTAAGATTAACTGAAGGGGACTTCCTTTCGCGCCTACCACTAAGTCAATTCCTCGCTTATTCTTACCAAGGCTGTCGCCTAACTGCGTATTTAGAATAAGCAAAACTAAAATAATCGCCACACCAAGCGACATCAGCAGTACGTTGAGGAATGTATTGAGAGGTTTGTCTCTGAGGTATTTCCAGCTTAGCGTAAACAGGTTCATTGTTCGTTGAGATTAAGCTGAATATCAAATTGATTTCTTACCCTTTGATCGTGAGTGGCAATCACCAAAGAGGCATTATTTAATTCGGCTTGCTGCTTGAGCAAATGAATAACTGCCGCAGCATTTTCATCGTCTAAACTAGCGGTAGGCTCATCAGCCAAAAGTAGTTTAGGCTTATTGAGCAGGGCACGCGCAATGGTTACTCTTTGCTGCTCTCCTTGGCTCATCGTTTTTACTTTAGCCTGCTTTTTCTCTGACAAATTTAAGGAAGCCAAAACCTCTGAAATTCTAGCTTTATCTTGTTTCGTTCCTGAGAGATATTGAGCTAGAAGCAAGTTATCTTCTACAGAAAGAGCGGCTATCAAATGCGCCTTTTGAAAGACTAAGCCAATATGTTGGCCTCTGTATTTGTCTCTTTGCGTTTCTGAAAGTTGATACAAATCAGTTTGGTCGAGCCATATTTTACCTTGTTTTGGATTAAGTAAACCCCCTAATATATGGAGCAACGTTGTTTTGCCACTTCCTGATTTCCCTAAAATCATTAAGTGTTCTCGGTCCTTAATTTCCTTTTTAGAAATCGTAAGGATTTTTTGATCAGAGTATCCAAAACTGAGGTTTTCTATGGTGATCATGGCCTTTTAAATTCTTTCGCAATTAACAGACTTGCTTGTTAAAACCGAAACCGATGATGGATTAATCAGAATTAACCCAAACACGATTACTCCCGTTAGACTCCCTTTATTCGAGATTTTATCCGCTCGAATTTTTCATAATTAATAATACCTTTACACTTCACTCAAAATTGAAGATACTTATGTTGGATTTCCTTAAAAAGAAAAAAGACGCTGCACCCAAAAAGAAGAAAGGCTTTTTAAGAGAATTGTTCAACGACATCCTCTTCGCTTTGATTGCTGTGACTATCATTCGTGGTTTATTCATTGAAGCTTACGCCATTCCAACTGGATCGATGGAGAACTCGATGCTCATTGGTGATCACTTATTTGTAAGTAAACTCCATTATGGTGCAAGAACGGCCAAAACACCAATCAAATTCCCTTTGGCCCATCAAGATTTTTGGGGATCTGGCATTCCTTCGTATTGGGACGGCATTCAGCTCCAACAATATAGATTACCCGGTTTTAGAGATGTAAGGAGAGGCGAACCTGTAGTTTTCAACTATCCACCTGATTTAGATTTTCCAACCGATATCAAAACCTTCTACGTAAAAAGATGTGTCGCCATTCCTGGTGACACTTTAGAAGTACGCGATCAACAAGTGTACATCAATGGAGTAGCCTCAGAAAACCCTCCAAATATGCAAACAAGCTTTTTTGTTGAAATTGATAAACCAGTTTATCCTATATTCCTGACAAAACTAGGCATTACTGACTATACTGATGAAAATACTAATGATACGTATGCAACTATTGCGCAACCCAACTACACTTACAACGGTAAAATTGGTTTCTATGCGAACACTACTCAGGAGCAAGCAGACCAATTAGCGCAATACAATTTTATCAAAAGCGTAGAACGCATCGTTTATAAAAAAGGAGAAGGCTATGATGCTTTCCCAGAGGCACAAGGATATAAAGGCACTGAACATACCGCCTATAATCCCACAACTGCTTTTGACTGGACCGTTGATTTCTTTGGCCCATTGGCCATGCCTGAAGAAGGACAAACGATTCAGTTAACGCAAAAAAATATTGACTTATACCGTACGCCTATTATGCATTATGAAGGCAACGAGAATGTAGAAATCAACGGAACAGAAGTCACCATTGATGGGGAAAAAGTTACTGAGTATACCTTCAAACAAGGTTATTACTATATGATGGGTGATAACCGACATAACTCAGAAGACTCACGCACTTGGGGCTTTGTGCCGGAAGATCATGTTGTTGGAAAACCCCTTTTCATATTCTGGTCAATCGACAAAACAGACCCTGATGCTGGTCTCTTTTCAAGTATTAGATGGAATAGAATCCTAGACCTTATCAATTAATGCGAATTTTAAGTTTTGCCCTCGTCTCCTTGATACTACTTTCATTCCTTGCGAATGGTCAAATAAACACTTGGAAAACACTTTCTAAAATAACCCTTGAAAAACGATTTGATGACGTTTTGAATTACGAAATCGAGTATCCCATTTTTAGCGATGTGGTGAAAAAACTCAATGGTACTCAAATCACTTTAGAAGGCTGGATGATTCCACTGGATGAATTAAGGGGTGAGAACTACATCGTATTGTCTTCTTTGCCCTTTGCCAATTGTTTTTTCTGTGGTGGAGCTGGCCCAGAAACTGTCATGGAAGTTTTTAGCAAAGACAAAATCGACTTCACAGAAAAACGAGTTTCAGTAACAGGTACTCTTACCATCAATGCCGATGATCCACTAAGGCTGATGTACATTTTAAATAATGCTCAAATAAAAGATTAAGGCTTCTCTTTTATTTTTTCTAATTTCATTCTTTCAATAATTGACTGATATGAAATTACTTTTTGCATTCCTTCTTTCTGCTCTATCCATTTCGGCATTCGCTCAAAACGATGACGAAAAAATGATTCGTAAAATCTTCGATGAAGCATTAGAGAAAGGTGACAGCTATGAAATGTTGCACTACCTCACCAAGCAAATCGGAGGTAGACTTAGCGGTTCGCCACAAGCCGCTGCTGCGGTTGAATGGAGTCGGCAGCAAATGCTTTCTTATGGTTTTGACAACGTCTTTCTGCAGGAGGTAATGGTGCCTCATTGGGTAAGAGGGCAAAAGGAAATCGGTAAAATCGTTAATTCTAAAAAACTCGGTACTGTTGAATTCAACGTAGTAGCCCTTGGTAACTCTGTGGGCACTGGCGCTGCCGGTGTATTAGGCCAAGTAATAGAAGTAAAAGACTTTCAGGAATTGGCGCAGATGGGGCGAAAGAGCATTGAAGGAAAAATCATCTTTTTCAACCGACCAATGGACCCCAAGTTGATCGATACTTTTAAGGCTTACAGTGGTGCATCGAACCAACGAGGTGCTGGTCCGTCAGAGGCGGCTAAGTATGGCGCCATTGGGGTTTTAGTTCGTTCTTTAAGCTCATTCAAAGATGATGTGCCCCATACTGGCGGTACGCGCTATGCCCTCAACATTCCTCAAATACCCGCTATTGCCATCAGTACACAGGATGCCGACCTCCTCAGTAGCCTATTGAAAGACGATAAAACACTCAATTTCTATTTTGAAACACACTGTGAAATGTTGGAAGATGTGCTGTCCCATAATGTGGTTGGTGAGATCAAAGGTTCGGAGTTTCCTGATGAGTATATCGTGGTTGGTGGTCATTTAGATTCTTGGGATTTGGCCGAAGGAGCTCATGATGATGGCGCAGGTTGCGTTCAGTCGATAGAGGTACTTAGACTTATGAAGGCCTTGGGCTATACACCCAAAAGAACCATTCGCGCGGTAATGTTTATGAATGAAGAAAACGGCTTGCGAGGTGGTATTAAGTACGCTGAGCTCGCAGAACAAAATAATGAAAAACATATCGCGGCTCTAGAATCCGATCGCGGTGGGTTTTTGCCTGTCGGTTTTGGCATTAGTGGTTCTGATGCTGAAGTAGACAAAATGCTCAGTTGGAAATCCTACTTTGCCCCTTATGGAATGTATCAGTTTTTAACCAGCGGTGGTGGAGCAGATATCGGCCCACTTAGGCCTCAGGGCACACCCACTATTGGCTATATTCCAGATAGCCAACGCTATTTCAAATACCACCACACCCCTATTGACAATTTTGAAATGGTCAACCAACGCGAGCTCGAAATGGGTGCCGCAGCCATGGCTTCTTTGGTCTATCTGATTGATATGTATGGCCTGAAGTAAACCGACAAAGTTATTTCGAACACTGTCAGGTTTTAAAAAACCTGATAGTGCTCGTTTCTTTTCTTCATAAACTGATTAAACTCAACTAGCTTATCCGTATTGATAAAGTCAAGGCCCAAATCCATCAAGGCTTTCCAGGCATTGGACATATCAGGAATAGCCCAAAGGCGAACTTTCTTGCCTTCAGCATGTGCGGTATTGATCAAATCAGTAATTCCTAATTTGTCCTTATCCGGCATTTCTCCCACTCCATTCCACCTCGAAAACTGATCGAAATTCTGACTGATCACTGGCATTTTTTTAGAGGATATTCCCTTTCCCAAATCAGATGGTCTGCCATCCAAAGTTGCCAAGTTGATGCCCTCTGAAAGCATAGTAGTTATAGGTCGATTGCCAGAAATAAAAACAAGCACGGGTTTATCTATCTGCCTACTCCCTTTATCAACCACTGACAAAACAGACTCATACTTTTGAAGCAACGGTTTTAGGGCATTGTAAGTACTTTTTAGTTAAAAACATTTTTTGATTCTTCTAAAGTTAGCTGACTCAATAACAATCAATCTATGGGAGTCCGCTGAAGTTAAAGAAAGGCTAAGCATTTTGTTGCAGAGACTAAGAAACGCTACCTTGTATAAAAAGGTACTTGTTAACACAACATATTTAATACATTGACGTTTTCAGTTTTTGTGGGCAATAGGTCAAGCTTGCCCAAAGGTCATTAACTCAAAACAACATGCAACAACTCAAAGAATTCTTCTGGTTTTGTGCCGGAGTCAATCGTTCATTAATCAAGCGCTGCCCTACTGATACTTCAAAATATACAGGCATTGGAGCAGCGGTTTTTTTTACTGGTCTTTTGGCTGCGCTCTCGGGTGGTTATGCGATTTTTACTGTATTCGACAGTGTCGGTTGGGCCATAGGTTTCGGTTTGCTATGGGGACTTATCATTTTTAACCTCGACCGATTTATCGTGTCCACCATGCGCAAGCAGAAAAAGGCTTTTGCAAGAGAACTACTCACCGCTTCTCCTCGAATAGTCTTGGCCATTATGCTAGCGATAGTCATTTCCAAGCCGCTTGAATTGAAGATTTTCTCTAAAGAGATCGACAGAAAATTGGTGACTTTGGAAGAAGAAATCTATCAAAA
>JBLIES010000108.1:0-11688 GCA_047633135.1 Roseivirga sp. | reverse complement strand
TCCATTTTGTATTGTGAACTCTCCAGACCAGAAGTCGCGAGTTGCTCTTCTGGCCAGGTGAATACTCCATTTTTTGTTTTACCACTTAAGGTAAATTCCTCTAGAATTCTGTGATCGCTATTGATCAGCAATAACGTTAAATCTTTCGATCTTATTCCAAGTTGAAAACTACCTTTAGGAGCAGTTATTCAATTTCCAGCAAGACATTCAAGTTGATCTAGCCAACCCATATTGGTGTGGCTATCATCAGGTTTGTTGGGAAGGAAATGCTTACCCAGCATAGCAATAAATTGTGCACCTCTGTGAACCTGATCAATGGCAGGTTGTAGGGTGTCGATGTCTTCTTTGTGCAGAAGTTGCCATTTCTTTTGGACGTCTTACAAGCTCATTATTGATTCGTTCTAAGTTTTAATCATCATCATGAGTGAGGTGAATATTACTAACCTTCTACTTTCACGCCTTTCCAAAAGGCGACATAGTTTTTAATGCCTTTGGCCAAATCTTTGGTTTCTGGATAAAACCAAGCGGCATCTTTGTTTTCTTTTCCATTCACTTCAATGGAATAATAGCTTGCTACTCCTTTCCAAGGACATGACGTATGGGCATTACTCGGTTTAAAAAAACTGCTTTTTATCGAGTCATGTGGGAAATAATGGTTGCCTTCAATGACTACGGTTGCATTGCTTTCTGCAATTACTTCACCATTCCAAATTGCTTTCATATTGTTGTTATTTAATAGGTTGGGTCAAACATATAATCGATAATGCTCTGTCTTAGGTCTGCCGGCTTTTCATTTCTAGCCAAGCCGTTATCGTAATTTGCTTGTGCTACATTAACCGCAATCTCTAAGGAGATGTTTCTGATTTTTGTTAAAGGT
The DNA here is from genome assembly GCA_047633135.1 of Roseivirga sp. Classification (GTDB taxonomy): domain Bacteria; phylum Bacteroidota; class Bacteroidia; order Cytophagales; family Cyclobacteriaceae; genus Roseivirga. The sequence goes on along the minus strand of JBLIES010000108.1, from coordinate 10,811 downwards.
GGATAAACCGCGCCATTATTGATGTCCTCTTCGCTCACTTGAGCGGCAAGTGTCTTTGCAGCAATTAAAAATATTTCCTCATCAACCATTCTTGCTTGAGAATGAATTGCGCCTAGACCAATTCCTGGGAATATGTAGGCATTGTTGCCCTGTCCTGGTTTGAATTGCATGTCTCCAAAATTCACCTTGCCAAATGGGCTTCCGCTAGCGAAAATGGCTGTGCCTCTACTCCATGTATAAGCTTCTGCTGCAGTACACTCTGCTCTAGAGGTTGGGTTAGAAAGGGCGAAAATTACTGGCCTTTGGTTGTAAGCGCTTAATCGTTCAATCACATCTTTTGTAAAAGTACCTGGTGAGCCAGTGGCGCCAATCAACACATCAGGTTTAATTTTGTCAATGGCATTTAAAAAGCTCACCTCCGCATGTTGATGCGCATAGGGCAGATTATGCTCTAGTAGGTCTGTTCTTTCAGCGACTATCAAACCGTTGATGTCCACAAACCAAAGCCTTTCTCTTGCTTCTTGGTTGGTCAGGCCTTCAGCTTCAAAAGCCCTGACCATTAAATCAGCAATACCGGTAGCCGCAGAACCAGCCCCTAGAAACATTATTTTCAGCGTTGAGAAAGGTTTTTTGGTGATTCGTGATGAGGCAAGAATACCCGCTAAGGTTACCGCAGCTGTGCCTTGAATGTCATCATTGAAGCAGAGTACTTTGTTTCTATACTTTCTTAAAAGCGCATAAGCATTTGGCGTCAAAAAATCTTCGAATTGAATTAATGCCTTAGGGTATTTGTCTTGAACGGCTGTAATGAATTCATCCACTAACTCGAGATAAGCTTCCCCTCTTATTCTTTTGTGAGGATAACCTAAATAGAGAATGTCATTCAGGATTTCTTCGTTATTGGTGCCTACATCCAGCATTACTGGTAAACACTGTTTAGGATGAATGCCAGCACATGCCGAGTAAAGTGCTAATTTACCTATCGGTATGCCCATTCCGTTCGCGCCTAAATCGCCTAAACCTAAAATCCTTTCACCATCAGTGACTACGATTACTCGCACATCATCCTTCGGCCAATTGTCTAATATTTTTCTGATTTGGCCTTTGTCTTCAGGAGAGATAAAGAGGCCATTTGCTGTTCTGAAAATTTGAGAGAATTCTCGACAGGCTTGCCCCACCGTAGGCGTATAGATCAAAGGCATAATTTCTTCGATATTATCGATTAAGGCCCTATAAAAGAGTCGTTCATTTCTGTTTTGAAGCGAAGAAAGCTGAATGTAGCGTTCAATATCAGATTCTTTTCTTCTCAGGTTTTCCATTAACCTTTTCATCTGAATGGATTGAGTGCTTACGGTGTAGGGCAATAGCCCTCGTAGCCCTAGTGCCTCGCGCTCTTCTCTCGAAAAAGCGACTGATTTATTAAGTTGTCCGTCATGAAGGACAGCAAAGTTCTTTTTATTGGTTTCCATAGGTTATAAATGACTTCCCTTTTGACTGCAACGGTCATTTCGGTGAAGGTAAGTTGAGATTAGGCTGAATGCTTATTTTTTAATTTCTGTGGTAGAGAAATACGAAGCTCAAAAATTTATGGAGGGCATCATGCTAAAACGATTTTTAACAGCAACTCCGCTTTAGTTCCTTTATTTGTTGAGGGTGCTGCATATTAAATACTTAGTTATAAAAGTCACCAAAGTTTTTGGTGAGGACGTTTTCTCTAACCTTAGGCACGAGTGGGCTAAAAATTAGTTGTCATTAATATAAAAGATATTCCAATCATCGACTTGCTCCACGCTTCCCGAAAGCGTAACAGGCTGAGCTACATTAGGTAAGATAGTTTTTTCGAGGGCCTTTTTATCTTTGGTTTTGATAAGGAAATACGCAGCTAATCCACTTTCGTTTTTAACAACAAACATGGGAGGAATACCCCCAGCTATACACAAGGCAGCACATGATTGATGAGGCTTACCCTGCCCTGGCTTCATCGATCCGAAATAGCATTTAGGATCAATAATTTCTCCAAAAAGTGAGGTTGTCTTTAGTGTTGTCGAATTGCGTTGATAGCTAATACTTTGCGCTAACGGTCTATGACTTTGATAGGCATTCTCGTTTTCTGTAAGCTCCATTAAAGTCACGCCATTGTGGAAAATGAGTGTTCCTCTTAGCTTAACCCAGACTTTACTTAAATCTCCACCGCTTTTGGCCTTGATTTTTCGAATACTTTCTTCTGCCCCAAACTTCCCGAAATTAATCAGCAGTATGTTCTTGTAGATTTGATTCCCATTGATGTCTTTTCCTTGAAATACCTTTAAGAAGGGAGCGGGGTCGGAATATAGTAGCCCCTCTAATTCTGTAAGGTCGCCATATTCATAAGTACCATTAGAGATTATTTTTTGGTTAGAAATCATATTAAACGCTCCGAATACTAAAAGCACTAAGGCGAAGAAACTAGCCAAAATTGCAAATCGCCCGATTCTCTTTGGCGCTTTGGGTAAGTAACCGATATAGAATTCCTCTTTGCTCATATGTGTATTGGTGCAAGACTGGTGCCTTCTGGCAATGGATCTGGATTTACAAAGACCTTTACACCTTCTAATTTCAAATGGTAAGTAGCTACTTTTTCAGTAAAGGGTGGAGGCGAGCTTCCATTGTGTGGTTCATATTGATAGCCATGCCATGGGCAGGTTACACAGCCATCAATAATTTTACCTTCGCCCAATGGGCCATTTTGGTGCTTGCAGACATTATTAATGGCCGATAGCTTACCATCATATTTAAAGATGGCAATGCTCTCTCCGTTCAGCGTAATGATTTTTGCGCGGTTTTCCTCTATCTGCGCTACATCACAGGCATAGAAAAAGCCAGGTTTAGATTTAAATTCAAGTCCTTTGCCTGATTTAATGCTAGAGGCAAAATGTAATCCGATTAGTGCGATCATGCCCATCATTAAAAATCCATAACCCAAAGGAGAAGACTCTAATTGAATGATCCCTAGCATAACATGCATCACAACGAGGGCGTATGCTAAATAAACCATCATGTGCAGGCTTTTCCAGATTCTTGGACTCAGATTTTTCATCCAAAAATCATGGCTGGTAGCGGCCATCAAAAAAAGGATGACCAATGCGAAAAAACCAAGTACCTGAAAGGGAAAACCACCAAAGGAATTATAGGCTTCGTTTGAAGTGAATAACGAAACAAATATGTTTTTTGAACCTAATGAGTGGAATTGTAAAAGACTGAATACGCCATGAATCAAGGAGATAAAAAACATGGTGACGCCTAAATGTCTACGGTTATAAAGTAAGGGTAGAAAGTTAGAATTGAGCCTAGCTAAAGGGCCGATCATCAATATGATATGTAAAAGTAAAATGGCCAGTGTGGCGGTTGCTCGGATAATTGTTGTTTCAAGAGTGATTTCACCTAATAGTACAGAAGAAAGACCAATGTAAAACCCTAAGTAAATCAGGACAAAACCAAACAGAATGGCATCATAAATCCGCTTTTGTTTATTCCATAATATGGCTGCGTAACTTACACTCATTTTGAAGCGTTAAATGTCTCTGAATGAATTATTTTATCCTTCAAAACATCTTTAATGATTAAATTGAAGTTGTGCTTGAGCCACTCAGGTTTAATCTCAAACTTATATTTACCCATTTCTTGAATAGATCCTAAGGCCACAGCGTCTCTATCAACGTCTTCTTTTTTGCTATAATAAACAATTGTAAAAGCTGATTTTAATGGTGCATTAAAATCTAAGCTGATGAATGCGCTGTCATCCAACTGAGTGGCTTCTATTTTAAATACATCATGGGCTAAAAAGTGGGCTTCATCATAGTCAGGCGAAGAGCAAGTCGAAATACCTAGCGGACAAATATTCATTGGGATTCCAGCAGTGGGGTTTTCTGGAATATGCTCAATAGCTTCTAAACACAGCAATGGCAGCCCAATGCCGAGTACCATCCAAATATAGCGATGAGTTTTTCTGAGTTTTACATTCATGTGTTTTGAGCTTTTTCCCACTTGATCAATAATAAAGGCCAAAGCGCCACAACACCTGGGCAAATCAGCGCCATCATGAAGAGGGGTGCGTCTTTAACCCCATCATCCACCGAGTGAATACCTTTTCTAAGGAAAGGGATCGCGAAGATTAGCCCTGCTAAAAGGTAGACAGCAGCGATGATTAGGGCGATGGTAACTAGCGTTTCACCCATGTGATTCGGTTTTTTGCTTAGCGATTTCTCCTTCTAGTTCTTTCTCGCGATATACTGCCTGTTCCACGGCATATGCCACTACTTGTGCTAGCGAAGCATCTAATGCAGAAGGGATTACCTGATCTTTTGTCGGATTTTCAACGCTATTGGCAATCGCATATGCTGCGGCTAATTTCATTTCCATACTTATCGTTTTAGCCCTTGCTTTTAAAGCGCCTTTGAAAATGCCAGGGAAGGCCAATACGTTGTTGATTTGGTTAGGATAATCACTTCGTCCTGTGCCAACAACAGCAGCACCGCCTGCATAAGCCTCTTCTGGATAAATCTCTGGTTCGGGATTGGCCATAGCAAAAATGATAGGGTCGTTCGCCATATTTTTAATATCAGATTTTGTAAGAATCCCACCTTGGCTTACCCCAATAAATACGTCTGCCCCTTTAATGACTTCGTGAATATCTCCCTGAACATCTTGAAAGTTCGTGTATTTCAAAAGCTCTTCTTTGGCTACATTCAAATCATCTCTTTGGCGATGAATCGCTCCTTTGCTGTCAGCCACAATGAGTTGCTTTACAGAAATGCAAAGCTTTGATTCAACATTAAAGCATCGAATCAATTTGGCAATGGCAATTCCTGCCGCACCAGCGCCATTGATTACTACTTTCATGTCTTCTACCTTTTTGCCCACTACCTTGGCTGCATTTAAAAGTGCGGCAAAGGTGACTATGGCAGTTCCGTGTTGGTCATCATGGAAAACGGGAATACCCAAATCTTGGAGTCTATCTTCAATTTCGAAGCTTTCGGGAGCCTTTATGTCTTCTAGATTAATACCGCCAAAGACAGGGGCGATTCTTCTAATGGTTTCAATAATTCCCTCAGTGTCGTTGCAGTCAATACAGATGGGGAAAGCGTTAATGCCAGCAAATTTCTTAAACAGCATAGCTTTGCCTTCCATAACGGGTAGCGAGGCTAAAGCACCAATGTTACCAAGCCCCAATACCGCAGTTCCGTTAGTGATTACGGCTATGGTATTGCCCTTCATGGTCATTTCATAAGCCAACTCAGGGTTTTTCTGAATTTCTAAACAAGGCTGCGCAACACCAGGTGAATAAAGTAAAGAAAGATCTTCCTTACTGTTTACCTCCATTTTGTTGCTTATTTCAATTTTGCCTTTCAGCTTCTTGTGCAGGGTGATGGATTCTTTATAAACGTCTTTCATAGGTTGGTATAAAATATCATGGATTAACTCCAGCATAAGGTATGCCTGCCAATTTATGAATATCCAAGTTGAAAGTACTCAAGTCTGCCCAATCGAATTTCGAGAAATCGTTATGCCCGCATGACCTTGCCACCACCTTCATTAAATCTGTAGTGGCGTTGAAGTAATTAGCGAGTTGCTTGGCTGAAACTTGAATTTGTATTCGTGCCCTGAGGTCTTCTTTTTGAGTAGCGATACCCACAGGGCAATTATTGGTATGACATGCCCTCATTCCCAAACAGCCGATAGCTTGCAATGCTGAATTTGAAACCGCTATAGCATCGGCTCCCATCATCATGGCTTTAGCAAAATCTTCGGCTACTCTTAAACCACCAGTGATCACCAATGAAACATCCGTAGCATTTCTTTTGTCTAAATGTTTTCTTGCTCTCGCCAATGCAGGAATTGTTGGTACGTTAATATTGTTTCTCAAAATAACAGGGGCAGCGCCTGTTCCACCGCCTCTTCCGTCAAGAATAATATAATCTACGCCAACGGCTAATGCAAAATCTATATCATCTTCGATTCTACTTGCCGCTATTTTGAAACCTACAGGTATTCCACCCGTTACTTCGCGGACCTTTTCTGCAAAGGCTTTGAAATCCGCTACTCCATGAAAGTCAGGGAAAGTGGCAGGAGAAATGGCATCTTCTCCTTTTTTTAACCCACGTACCTCCGCAATTTCATCAGTTACTTTGTTGCCAGGCAAGTGTCCTCCAGTACCAGTTTTCGCACCTTGACCTCCTTTAAAATGAAAGGCTTGTACTGTTTTGAGTTTATCCCAAGAGAAGCCGAATTGAGCAGAAGCTAATTCGTAAAAATACCTGTCATTGTTTTGTTGTTCATCAGGTAACATACCCCCTTCGCCTGAACAAATGCCGGTACCAGCCATTTGAGCACCTTTTGACAAGGCTACTTTAGCTTCTTTAGACAAAGCTCCGAATGACATATCTGAAACAAAGATTGGAATATCCAATACCAGTGGTTTTTTGGCCTTTTTGCCAATAACCGTTTGCGTGGCTACAGATTCATGATCCAATAAAGGTCTGCGCGAAAGTTGAGCAGGTAGAAATTGAATATCCTCCCACTTTGGAAGTGTATTTCTGTCCACGCCCATGGCTTCTGATGGGCCATGATGTCCCCAGTTCTTTAATCCGTTTTGAGCGAGTTCTTTAATGTAGCTGGTATATGGTTCGGTCGATTCTGGGTGAGTATCAGCATACTGACCTAAGTATTGATCTCTATCGAATGGAGAAGGAGTGGCCTTTTCAAAGTCAAGCACGTCCTGCTTATCAATGAGCACTTCATCATTATTAATGATGGCTTCGAATTTTTCAAGCACTTCGGAATTATTGTATTCACTAACCCCTGTGTCGATTCGATAATCCCAATCATGCAAACCGCAAATCAGATTATCACCTTCAATTCTACCATCGGCAAGCAGAGCGCCTCTGTGCAGGCACCTTCCATAAAGAACGGATACCTCCTCTCCATAGCGAATCACTACCAAGTCTGTGTTTTCTACTAATACTGCTTTGGGTTCCTTTTCCTTGAGGGCCGAAAAAGTGGCGATTTTGATTGGGCTTATCATAAACTGAAGTTATTATTAAACTTCAAGATAGGCCTATAAATGAGAAAAAGTAAAATCTAGACGATAGTCCTAGCTTAATACCTGCTAATGTAATCTACCCGACAGTCTGAGCATCGATCTCTTTTTTTCTTATAAAATAGAGGTAATCAGCCAAAAAGTAGGCACCAATACCCGTGAAGATATGCCATAAAAAGTGTGAGCCAAAAGAGAAAATATGGGTTAATTCCTGATCAGCTCCTCTAAAGTATATCGCTATAATAAAGCATAAAACGGCTGTCATAATCTGTAGGCTTTTCTTATACCGGTATTTTCTAAGAATCAACATGAAAGGCAGAAGGAAAGCAGATCCCCCTATGATGTAAGATAAATTCATCCCTAGTTGGCCAGAAAAGTAGTTCATGGCAACAAAACGAAGAATGAAAATAGGCCCCACTGTGAAAATCACCATCCACCATTTGGGAAGTAATTTGTACCATAAATAAAGTGTAATGGAAAGGGTAAGCACTAGGGCTGGCAAGTAATCCATCAAAAGGAAAATACTTGAAGTACGAAGTCCATGAAACAGCGTACTGCCAATGCCATTCAAAAATAGAATTGGAATGCAGAAGAGTAAAAAAGGAAATTGCCTAGGTTCTTTTCTGATTTTCCAAAGGAAGTATACCGCTGGAGCGGCAATGGCCAATGAAGAAAATGCATTCCACGGTTCTACAATCATTTGATCAGTAATACGCGTTTCAGCATACCAAGTACCACCATCAATAATTTGATCAAAACCTAAAAACATGCACTGAAATTTCTTCTGCTTAACAAGGGATTACTAGTATTAGTTATATACTATTTAAATTAAACAGACAGGAGTCACCTGAGAGTGCTCCAGAAATGGAATAAAGGTAAACCTCATTTATCTGGAAGAATGTCTCTTCTGTACTCTACTTCTCAGTTCTAGAACGCTGGTCATAGGTAAGTGCCAGGTTCGAAAACTGATTTATGTTATCTTCTGGCTTACAAGTGTTTAGCCTACAAAACCAATCCAACTATTTAGGTGGTTGGCAACAGCCGCTATATCAATGGGGAGCGCAGCTGAGGGAAGTGCTGATTATGGCGCTATTTGATTTAGGGACTTGGCTAATGATGTTAGGGGCTACCTTTTAGGCATATCCTTCAAAGGGAAATTCAATACCGTTTGGATTCAATTCATGCCTAAAATACTTGCTTTAGAAGGTGTTATTCTTATCTTGTAAGGTATGGATTTAGGCATGCCTAATTTAAGTCCAACACTTAAAAGCCTTTCAGAAATTACAGTTTGCATGAGCAACTAAGGTGGTTTTTTTATTCTCAAAAGAATCACCTGACTACATGACGCTGGTCATAAATTTGAATCGATAAAATTTCGTTCTTGTAAGTGTAAAATCAGTTTGGAACAAAAATTAAAAATATGAAAGCTATTCTCGTACCTATCGATTTCTCAGAACAATCAAAGCATGCTTTGGACCTTGCCGTGCAAATTGCACGTGAGGGGAAAATAAAAATTGAAGTAATTAATATTATCGAAGGGCTTCAGCCAGCGTCATTCAATACAATGGGTAATGGAATGGCCAACCAAACTGAAGATATGTTCTTCATGAAACAGCTACTTGAGAAAACGGAGGAGAACCTAAAAGATTTAGTTGCTCAATCGAAATATGAGGGCGTAAAAATAGGTTCAACAGTTGCTGTGGGTAATCCTTATCAAAGTATTTCCAAAGCGATAGCCGATCACGAAGCCAGTTTAGTGGTAATGGGTACAAAAGGGGCGAGCGGACTTGATGAAGTGTTGATTGGGTCAAACACTGAAAGGGTAGTGCGCTATGCTAAATGCCCAGTGATTACCCTTAAGTCGGCAGTTGACCTAGCGCAAATGAAACATATTGTTTTGGCCACTAATTTAGTAGAGCCACAAACTGGACTAATCAGCGAGCTTAAAAAGTTGCAGAAGCTCAGTGGGGCAAAAATTCATTTGGTAAAAGTGAATACACCTAATAGCTTCCATACGCAGCGACAGGTAGAAATGGAATTCGATAAATTCATTGCAAATTATTCATTGGATAATTTCGATACCGTGATTTATAATGAGACCACCGAAGAGGATGGTATCATTTGCTATGCCGAAGACATTCAAGCAGATTTGATCGCTATAGGTACCCACGGTAGAACTGGCCTGCTTCACTTACTGAGCGGTAGCATTGCCGAAGACTTAGTCAATCATTCTCAGATCCCTGTATGGACGCTTTCAATGAAGAAATAGAACATAATTCAATTATTTAAATGTTTGAAGCCCGATTAATGTCGGGCTTTATTATTTTTGACCTATGGCCAAGAAGAATTCAAGAGACAAAGGGCGTTCTGGGGTGGTTTACTCTACCAGCAACGACTTTCAATACGAATATGATGGACAACAACAAGAGCGAGATACGCTTGCATCAAGTCAACAAAATTTAAAAGTAATGCTCGATAAGAAGAGCAGGGGAGGTAAACAAGTAACTTTGATCGAAGGGTTTGTTGGCACCGAAGATGACCTCAAAGACCTAGGTAAATTACTGAAACAGAAATGTGGTGTTGGTGGCTCCGCAAAGGCAGGTGAAATTCTTGTTCAAGGTGATTTTAGAGATAAGGTAGTTCAAGTATTATTAGCCGAAGGTTACAGGGCTAAAAGGATAGGATAAAACATTTTTATGAAGCGATATTTTTTTATTTCTCTCATGGCATTAACTGCCATGGCTTGTCAATATAAGGTTTCCATCGAAGAAAATACTTCGGGAATGGTACCTATCAATGGCACAGAACTTTTTTATAAAACGATGGGCAAAGGCGAGCCTCTGGTGATTGTACATGGCGGGCCAGTGCTCGATCATTCCTATTTTTTACCTCATTTTGAGGCACTAGCCGAGCAATATCAACTTGTCTTTTACGACCAAAGGGCAAGCGGTCGATCCTTGGCTTCTGTAGACTCTACATCCATGAAAATGGATGTGTTTATAGATGATATTGAAGGCATAAGAAAAGCATTGAATGTGGATAAAATTAACCTCTTTGGGCATTCTTGGGGTGGGCTTCTTGCGATGAGGTATGCTTCAAAGTACAGTAAGAATATTGACAAACTAATCCTTTCAAACTCTATTCCGCCCAGTGTTTCAGATTGGCAAGCCGAAGGGCAGGCAGTTGGACAAAGAGCAACAGCAAGTGATATCAAAGAACGACAAGCGATTATTCAAGCAGGGGGTTTACAACTTGAAGATCCATCTGAGGCCATTGAAAAGTTGCTAAGAATATCATTCCGACCACTAATGGCCGATACAGCCAATCTGAAGTATTTACGATTGTACGTGCCTAAGGATTACTTAGCAAGAAGTAAGACTTTCTCACTTTTAGGGCCAGAACTTATGGATTTTAACCTCTACCCAAATTTAGCCAAGTTAACCTTCCCTACGATGGTGATTTATGGCAATAGAGAGCCAGCAGTCTACTTACATGCGGTAAAAATGGCAGAAACTTTTTCGAATGGAGAATTAGCCGTAATTGATGGTGCAGGTCATTATCCCTTTGTAGAAAATCCTACTGATTTCAATAAAGCGATCCTTGATTTTCTGAATAAGAAGTAGACACCCAAAAAAAAAACCGTCATTCCCGCGCAGGCGGGAACCCCCCATTTGAACTATAATTGACCCCCCATTTGAACTATAATTGACCCCCCATTTGAACTATAATTGACCCC
>JBLIES010000107.1:0-11794 GCA_047633135.1 Roseivirga sp. | reverse complement strand
CCAGAATTAATAGCGCCTATACTTCAAATAAAGGTCAAAGTTGGTTTCCCGTAATGGCTTCTTTGTTGCCGAAAGGCTATCGGTCAGGAATGGACATAATGAGTGACGGACTCGTTTTAACCGTAGGGCGAGAAACATGCAGTTATTTCCGCGATGGAATGAAAGCGTATGCACCAATGGAGGGGAAGTATTACGCTGTCAGTGTTACCAAAGATGGTAAATGGGCTTATGCCTCTGGACCAAAAGGGGGTATCGCGAAGTTGGGGTTTAGGCGTTAGGCGTTAGGCGTTAGGCGTTAGGCGTTAGGCGTTAGGCGTTAGGATAAATTGACTTGTGATAAAAATGTTTAAATCGAAATGTGAAATAAAAAAATAGGTATTAGCTCTGATCTGGGGGCTAAGAAACTTTATACTACTCAGTAAATATTTCGTGGAGAAAGCCAGTATTCCATGTGAACCTAGTATAGCAAATCAAGCTTGTCTACCATCTGAAACTAAGTTCATGACCAGCGCGGGGCTATCTTTTACTTTGGGATTTGTTCCTGTTTGGGATTACTTTTTACATAAAAAAACAAAGTGAATCAACTAATGAGAAGCTTATTGACCATGCTCCTAATTACTTTACAATCAACAACAAGCGATAGTCAAGCAATCAGTTTTGAATTTAAGAAGATCTGTTTTCAAGGTCTTCCCTTCGAATCGAGCAAGGATGAAATCATTGAAACTTTTGGCATCCCAAAAATTGTTGACTCAGAATATTAGTTTGGGTTTTATGCAAATAGTCAACCTGGCTCACCTTATGAGCAACTCATCTATAACAGCTTCAATTTCATTGGAAACGCAGAGGAGAATTATATTTTAGAAAAAATCACTTCGGATGAAAATGCATTATTGAAATTACAATTTGATGGCCAATCCGTAAATAGGAAAACATCAAAAGAAAGGTTTATTGAACTATTTAGGTCAAAAGCGAAGGTTTATTTCGATGACAATCCATATGCAGACTCGATTAAGTTGTACCCCAAAGGCCAAGACAGTACTTTTATCTTCATCTTTAAAAATGATCTGTTATTTAGAATTGAATACTGGTCACCTTGAAACCTCTAAAACGGCAATTTCGATAAATCCACATTACCTCCGGTAAGGATAATGCCCACTTTTTTACCCGCAAATTTCTCCTTGTTCTTAAGCAAAGCGGCAAAAGGAACGGCACAGGACGGTTCGATAATGATTTTCATACGTTCCCAAATCAAGCGCATCGCTTCAATAATTTCTTGATCGTTGACCACTAAAATTCCTTTTACCAATTGTTTAATAATTAGAAAATTCTTGTCCCCAACGGTGGTTAAAAGTCCGTCTGCAATTGTATTGGGTTTGTCGATTGAAACTACTTCTCCTTTTTGCATTGATAAAAAGGCATCTTGAGCCCCTTCAGGTTCTCCAGCATAAACTTGCAATTCAGGCTTGAGATAATGAGCCGCCAAAGCCGTTCCCGCTAAAAGACCCCCTCCACCAACAGGTACCATCAAAAAATCTAAGTCACTCTGTGCCTCTATAAACTCAACTGCAGCTGTCGCTTGGCCTTCAATCACACGGTAATCATTGTATGGTGAAACAAAGGTTGCCCCAGTTTCTTCCATGATTCTTGCTGCGTTGGATTCGCGAGCTGCCTGAGTGGGTTCACAGAACGTAACCTGTGCGCCATAGCCAACCACGGCTTTTTTCTTTACTTCTGGTGCATTATTGGGCATCACGATATAAGCAGGGCAGCCAGAGTCACGTGCCGCTAATGCCATCGCTTGCGCATGATTACCAGAACTATGGGTTACAACTCCCTTGGCTCTTTCGTCCTTAGGAATTGAAAGCACAGCATTGAGGCCTCCTCTTGCCTTAAAAGCACCAACTTTTTGAAAATTCTCGCACTTGAAGTAGATTTCGCAACCAGCAATCGCGTTAATGCTTTCCGAAGAAAGTATTGGCGTATGATGAATGAAAGGTTTAATTCGAGCATGAGCTTCACGAATCTGAGTAAGGCTAATTGGCAGTGTTTCCATAAAGTAGTTTAATTAATAACCCTCCAAAAGTAGGTGTTCAATATCCAGAAAATGTAGTTACGGATTCCATTCAACGAGGCTAAACTTTTGGAGAGTTGGTTCGTTTTAATGTGCTTTTAACCAGTTATCACCCACCCCAACTTCTACTTCCATTGGCACGTCAAACTCAATAGCAGACTTCATCAGTGCAGGAATTCGTTCCTTCATCAATTCCAATTCAGGCTTATAAACATCGAAGACCAATTCATCATGCACTTGCATAATCATTTTCGATTGTAGCTTTTCTTCCTTCATCCACTTATGAATGTTGATCATAGCCACTTTGATCATGTCTGCTGCACTTCCTTGGATAGGCGCATTAATGGCATTTCGTTCTGCATGGCCTCTGCCTACCATATTCTTGGAATGAATATCTCGCAAGTACCTTCTTCTCCCTAAAATGGTTTCTACATAAGTGTGCTCTCGGGCCTTGTTGACTTGCACATCCATAAAGGCTTTAACCCCTGGGAATTCATTGAAATAGGAGGTAATAATTTGCTGTGCCTCCGTACGCGTAATCCCAATATTCTGGGCCAATCCAAAAGCTGAGATCCCATAAATCAATCCGAAATTAACTTCTTTGGCCTTTCTTCTCATATCACGATCAACTTCTTCCAAAGGCACACCAAATACCTTTGATGCCGTAGTAGCGTGAATATCGCGGCCATTTTTAAAGGCGTCAATCATGCTTTCATCCTTTGCAAGAGCAGCGACAATGCGCAGTTCTATTTGCGAGTAATCTGCGGCCAATAAAATATGATTTTCAGAACGAGGAATAAATGCCTTCCTTATTTCGCGCCCTTTTTCGGTACGGATTGGGATGTTCTGTAAGTTCGGGTTATTCGAGCTTAAACGGCCTGTAGCAGCCACTGCCTGACGATAATCAGTATGAACTAAGCCGTCTACCGGACTGATCATTCTCGGCAATGCATCAACATAAGTTGATTTCAGTTTTTGGTATTCTCTGAACTCTAAAATGCGCCTTACAATGGCATGTTCGTTGGCTAAAGTCGAAAGAATATCTTCTCCTGTGGCGTACTGACCTGTTTTAGTCTTCTTAGGCTTCTCGATTAATTTCATTTGATCGAAAAGAACTTCCCCGAGCTGTTTTGGCGAAGCGATATTGAATTCTACCCCTGCCAATTCAAAAATTTCTGTTTGTGCTTTTAATCTTTCTTGCTCCAATTCCTTCGACATGGCGGCCAAAACATCCACGTCAATTTTCACACCATTGTATTCAATGTCGGCCAATACGTTCACCAAAGGAATTTCCACCTCAGTAAAGAGTTTGGTGACATTGCCCTCCTCTAGCATTGGCGCAAACAGCTGCTTCAATTGAAAGGTAATATCAGCATCTTCTCCAGCGTATTCAACCACTTTGTGAACAGCCACATCCTTCATATTGCCTTGGTTCACTCCTTTTTTACCAATTAACTCAGTGATAGAAACAGGAGTATAATTCAGATAATTTTCAGACAAAGTATCCATGTTATGCCTTGTATCTGGATCGATGAGGTAGTGAGCAATCATGGTATCGAAGATTGGCCCTTTGACATCAATGTTGTAGTTCTTTAATACTTGGATATCGTATTTAGCATTTTGGGCAATCTTCAAAATATTCTCGTTTTCCAAAACTGGTCTAAATTCTTCAATTATCGCCTGAGCCTCTTCCCTATCCATCGGGGTAGGCACGTAGTATGCTTCGCCTTTTTTATATGAAAAAGAAAGACCGACCATATTGGCTTCAATTGGTTCGATGTTGTCTGTTTCAGTATCGAAGCAAAACTCCTTTTGGATCATCAAATACTTGATCAGTCGTTTTCGTAATGACGGAGTATCGACCAGATGATAGTCGTGTTCTACTGTCAGAATCGATTGCTTTTCGGGGGCTTGTACCCCTTCTTCTCCTTTCTCTAAAGTAGGGCTATTATCGCCAAATAGTCCCATTTGAGCCGTTGATTGTGCTTTTGGCTTTGAAGCAGTAGCAGTTGATGTTCCAGTATCGCCTAAAATTCTTTTGAGCGTAGTTCTGAACTCTAGTTGTTCAAAAATCTCTGTGAGCTTCTCTATATTAGGCCCTGTGTACTTCATTGCCTCCTCATCGAACTCTATAGGCACTGTGGTGCAGATCGTTGCCAATTCTTTTGATAAAAGCCCTTGTTCCGCAAACGCTTCAACCCTCTCTTTCAATTTACCTTTGAGTTCATGGGAATGCGCAATGATACCTTCGATCGTTCCGTAATCTTTGAGAAGCTTCGAAGCAGTTTTTGGTCCTACCCCCGGGATCCCAGGGATATTATCGACTGCATCGCCCTGTAAACCAAGCATTTCAATTACTTGATCAATGCGTTCGATATCCCATTTTGCGAGGATTTCGGGAATGCCCATCACATCGACAGAATTACCCATAAAAGCCGGCTTGTATAAGTACACATGTTCTTCTACCAGTTGCCCGTAATCCTTGTCTGGCGTCATCATAAACACCTCAAATCCTTTAGCAGAAGCCTTCTTTGCAAAAGTACCAATCACATCATCCGCTTCGTACCCTTCTAATTCCAACACTGGAATGTTGAAAGCCCGTACTATGTCTTTAACAGTAGGAATGGCGATGCGAATATCTTCGGGCTGTTCGTCTCGGTTGGCTTTGTATTCTGGGTATTGAATATGCCGGAAAGTTGGGCCATGCATGTCAAACGCCACCGCAATATGAGTAGGCTTTTGCTTGTCAATAATTTCGAACAGGCTATTCGTAAAACCAAAAGCGGCACCAGTATTGAGACCCTTTGAGCTAATTCTAGGGTTTTTACTGAAAGCAAAGTGGGCGCGGTAGATTAACGCAAAGGCATCTAAAAGGAATAGTGATTTTTCGGGCTTACTCATTCAATAAAGGTAAGTAATCCGAAGTGTACCGAAATAGATTTTCGATTAATTAGAACCTAAAGAATTGCTTTGGGTAATTAGGTCTAGTGTGAATTCAAAAACAGCGTCTTTTTTATTGATCAGGTCCGTCAATGTTTTCTTAACATAGAAGTCAGGGAAGGTTCCTCTACCGAATCCGTTGTTTTTAGCATGATTAGTAAAAGACTCAAAGATCACTGGGATTTGAATCACTAAGCCAGAGTTTGGCAGACCGTAATTCAATAACATATTGGCTGTTCTTGCCTCGTGAGCGCCACCTGTTTCTTCCCCTACTAAAATCACATTGTCCATTTGGCTAAGGATCCTTGCTAAATCAGCTGCTGCTGAAAAAGTCTTTCCCGATGTTAATACATACACCTTTCCTTCGAAACGGATATCCTCTAAATCAAATCCAAGATCGAAATCCTCATGCCAATTGTGTTCTGGATGAACGAATTTTCCATCGTTATTCGCAACGAAGTTCTTCTCTAAATAATTCTCGGCATTCTTTCTAACCTCAGGATTATTGGCCGCACCATTGATTCCCAACAGCTGATTTTCATGGCTGATTTTCAAACTTCTAGTGTAAGTGCTCGAAGGGTCAATTAATTCTTTCCCTGCAATAATTTTATAGAGGATGTTGAGCAACCTTCTATCGCCTCCTTCATTATTTCGCATGTCCAATACAAGACTATTGAACCGGAAATTTTTCGAGGCTTTATCATATTGTGCTGCGATTTTTTCGTAAAACCATTCCGGGTTTGCCTGAAATGTATTCAATGTTAAAACCAAGGTCTCAAGGGAGTCTACAGCATCTAAATGTGTGAAATGAATATAACGGTCATGTGATTTATACACAGGACGCATGTAGTTGTTGGCCATCATTTGATTACCAGAAACACCCTTGACGACTGCGGCTAGCGTTTGACCGTCAAAATCGTAATTCACATTGAATTGAGCAGAAGGCCCAAATTTCAAAAAGTAGTAATAACCAAATTTTTGCTCTATTTCTCTAAATTTCTTAGTCTCAATAAGACCATCTGTAACAGTGAGGGCGGTTAAATTCTCAACCAACTGCTGTGCTGGAATACCATTAATTGAAAGCAGTTTACTGCCTAAAGGAAGGTTTCCATCTTCAAAATCTATAAAAATCTGATTGTCGATTATTGAAATAGCGTAAGGGAAGAATTCGCTTTTTTCAGTGACTCTTTTCAATAATTGCGTATCCATTGAAACCACGGTATGACCACATCTGAGCTTCTGATTAAGCTCTACTAATAAACTTGAGAAATGATGGTAAGTGATCCCCTCTGGCAAAGCTTTGATCTGAGAATCAATTAATGCTCTAAATTCTTCTCTCGAGATGTAAGCATAAGGATTTCCGTGTTGATCATCAATCAATTGGAAATACAAATTCAAATCTTCTGTGGCTAATTCTTTAGGAAGGATTCTCTCATTATCATTGGCAAATACCGAAACTCCAATCATCATAAAAATGATCATTAGTGAAGTTGTTAATCTTGCTGTGGCCTTATTCCTTATCATTCATTTCCTGTTTAAGATCATCAGGGGAATGATTGGAAGTCGATTCGAGAACAAATGATCTTTGAATCGAATGTAGGCTTGTCGCCTCTTCGCTACATGAGCGAAATACTAATTCCAAAATTTAGGTATTGCCGCTAATCACTAAGCTTTTACCTAACACACCCTGAGCAGGGTATAGTGATGAGAGCAACACGCACCGAAAAAACAGGCGCAATTGGTTAATTAATTAGATGTTTAGAAAAAGTGACCTGAGAGCAATAAGAACGACAATGATCAAAGATACTTTAGAAAGTAATCAAAGATACACAAAAACGTTGTTCATACAATATCAACGGTTGTTCAAAGGCAATTATTTGTATTTGACCCTATAATGAGTCCCTCCCTATTCTCTCTTTTATTTGCCATTTTCTAGCATTTACTCTTCCAGATTCTGTAGAATCCCATCTTTTCAACCCACTGAAGCTGTCGTTTGGTCAAATACCGATAAGAGTAAGGCGCCAAAATAAATTGAGAGAATTGACGTACTTTTAGTGTCTTAAAGCAATTGACCTCTAATTTTGCGGATTTTATACCTCATTTTATTCATTTTTATCTCTCAAGTTACTGCAGCACAGAGTTTTAATGGTTTTATGCATTCTGACTTTTCGGGTATAATAGGAGCCCAATTACAACCTGCGAACATTGCGGGCTCTCCGTATAAATATGACTTTAGTCTTTTAAATGGCAACTTATTTTTAACCAACAATATTGCCTACAGTGCACCGGCAGCATCAGGCAACTCCCTTTTTAGATACTTAGAAAGAGACCAAAAATATCTTCATGCCAACATTGCGCTCGGGGGCTTTTCTGGCATGGTGAGCTTAGCAGGTAACGAATCCCTGGGCTTTACCTACAGAATAAGGGCTCACGCTTCGGGTATAGATTTCAGCCCAGACTTACTCATCCAATTCAATCGTTTTTCAAATCCAAGGTTTTTGAACTCTCAAGTGACCGACCAGACTGGTGAATTCTCGACCTCACTTTGGAGAGAGTATGCTTTAACCTATGCCAAAATAATTAAAGATGACGGTTACCATAGATGGAAGATGGGTGCTTCATTTAAGCTAATTAATCCAAGAGCAAATGCCTTTGTTAAGGTCAATGATTTTGGTTACACAATAGACAATAATGGTGTTCCAGAAATCACTGCTGCTGAATTAGAATTCGGGTATTCTGATAACCTCAATGACTTCAAGCAGTTCGATGGTGTAGAGCCGCTAAATCGCTTGCCCAGCCTAACGGGAAATAGAATAGGTTTTGACCTCGGGCTCGTTTATGAAAGAGTCGCTTTTCGCGAAGCACCAAAAGAAACCAATGGCACTAGCTATGAGCCAGACATTGACTATGAGTTCAAGTTGAGCGCAAGCATAACAGATATCGGAACGATGAAGCATAAATATGGCTCTGCTTCAGCGATTGCCAACGGCTTATTGCCCACCGCGGACCTTAATAATGTAGATGCGATCTTTGATAGTTTACAAAGCTTTCGAGGTTTTAGAGATAGCCTTTCGCAGCTATCTCAAGTCAACCCTCTTTCGGGAGAATACACCGTTTCTTTGCCCACCACATTGAACCTTGGCTATGACTATAGTTTCGGAAATCACTTGTTTGTCGGTGCACATGCCAGAGTCGATCTCACTGGTCTAATACCCACCAACTACAGATTGAACTACCTCCATTCTTTGACGCTCACCCCAAGATGGGAAAGGCAAAAGAAAGGTATTTATACTCCTATATACATTAATCAACTCGGAGACTTTCATTTAGGCTTAGCCGCAAGGTATGGTCCAATAACAATAGGAACTCAAAGCATAGGCGCACTCTTGGCTAAAGAGCAAAAAACATCGGGCTTCTTTTTTAGCATCAACATCAACCAACTCAAAGCCAATGCTAAGAAACCGTATTGTTTTGGTGCTTCCAGAGGAACAGCGATGACTAATACTAAGCGTACGCCTATTTATAAAAGAAAAAAGTGGCTGTTCTTCTAATGGTCGTAGTCAAGTTTAAAAACCATATCAGTAAAGTGGCAATTGGCCTATTGGCTGTATTGACAATGTCCTGAAAATAAGGTTCTCAACTCTTCTGTTGTTTTGGGGGGCTCATTTTTTTGTATGCCAAGCCTCGGAAGCCGAGAAAAATAAGGAAAGGTACCCAAATCGCATCATTCATCAGTAAATGGAAGATTGCTTTTCTACCAATTTCAGAATCGAGAATTACAAAATAGAACCAAAGCGCCCCTGCTATCTTTGTAAAAGCGCCAAAGAAGAGCATAAACCATAATTTCCCTGGGTGCAAAGCCATAAAGAAGTAAAGAATCCCCATGACCAAGACCGCCCTGCCTTGCCAAATTATTATTTCAGGAAGTGCCCTTTGAGATTCTGTAACCCAATGAAAAAAACTCTCTGGATAAATAGAGATGAAGAAGCCCCAAAAAATATTGTAAACTGCTGTGATTAGTAAAATTCCTCGCATCCAATTAGGGAATAGCGTTTGTTGTGTTACCATGTTTGTCATAACTTCAACTTTCCAATTTTGTTGGATAAATTCTGTTCACAAAAGAAGTCAAAACTAACGAACTACCATCATGAAAAAATTGATTCCATTGAATGTTCGGAAACCTGTAATCATACTTCTAGCGATTATCTTGGTTTCTTCTGGCTTTGCCATGGGCTTTAAAGTTGCTCAAAATACAAGCATTGCCCAAGCAGACGTAAAATCAGCTCTAAAAATATTAGACCTAAATTTTACGGATGCCGAAATAGACCAACTGATTCCGGGGCTTAATAGGGACATGGGAGGGCTTAGAGCGTTACACGCCTTTGAAATAGGCAATGAAGTCGCTCCTGCCATTTGGTTTAACCCTGTAATTGGCGCCAAACCATCTACCAGACAACAACCAATCGAATGGGATTTTCCTAAAAAAGTTGAGCTCCCAAAGAACAAGAATGATTTAGCTTTTTACACCGTTGCACAACTTTCGGTTTTGATCAAAGAGAAGAAAATCTCCTCTGTTGAATTGACCAACTTCTTTATCAATCGATTAGAAATCTATGGTGACACTCTTCAGTCGGTAATTACTATCACAAAAGAAAGGGCCTTGATGCAAGCTAAGAAAGCGGATGAACTATTAGCGACAGGCATTTATTTAGGCCCGCTGCATGGAATTCCATACGGTGCAAAAGATCTATTTTCTGTTCCTGATTATAAAACGACTTGGGGGGCTGGTCCTTATAAAGACCAAGACAGAGGAAAAGAATTAGCCACAGTAGTCAAAAAACTAGATGCCGCTGGGGCTGTGCTCATTGCAAAACTCACCTTAGGAGCACTGGCCATGGGCGATGTTTGGTACGGTGGTACCACTAAAAACCCTTGGAATATGGATCAAGGTTCAAGTGGGTCTTCGGCAGGCTCTGCCTCTTCGACCTCCGCTGGTTTAGTGCCCTTTGCTTTGGGAACAGAAACACTTGGCTCTATTGTATCGCCTGCCACTCGCAATGGAGTGACGGGCTTAAGACCCACCTACGGGCGGGTGAGTAAGGCTGGGGCTATGGCATTGAGTTGGAGCATGGACAAAATCGGTCCGATTGCAAGAAATGCCTTTGACTGTGCTTTGGTGTTTAACGTAATCAGAGGGATAGACAATATTGACCAATCAGTACATGATGCCGCTTTCAATTATAAAGGCAAAGTTGATTTATCAAAGCTTAGGGTTGGCTATTTGAAAAGCTATTTCGATCAAACTAGGAATGAAAAGCAGAAAGCGAATGAACAACAGGTTTTGGAAGAGTTAAAAAAACTTGGCGCCAATCTAATCCCAGTAGAATGGGTATCTGACTTGCCTTTCGGTGCTATGCAAGCCATTTTAGCAGCTGAAGCTGCTGCTTCTTTCGATGCGCTCACCCGCTCTGATAGAGATAGCTTATTGGTAAGGCAGAATGCCGGTGCTTGGCCAAATCTTTTTCGCAAGGCCAGGTTCACTTCGGCTGTGGACTATATTAATGGCAACCGGGCAAGAACAATACTAATGCAAAGGGTTAAAGACCTAATGAAAGACTATGATGTAATTGTGACTCCGAGCTTTGGCGGGAGTCAGTTAATATCAACTAACCTTACGGGCCATCCATGTGTAGTCTTAAAGAATGGCTATACAGATGATGGCAGCCCTACTAGTATTTCATTTTTAGGAAATTTATTTGATGAAGCCACAATTTTAGCTGTGGCAAGGGCCTATCAAGAAGTTACTGACTTTGATGAACAAAACCCGCCAATGTTTGTGAAATAGTAGTTAGTTTTAAGATAAAGCGGTTTCACTCATAAGTTGGTTAGGTTTAAGTTTTAGCGTTTTAAAATTTTAAGTTGAGATTATGCTTTTAGCAATAGATGCAGGAAATACGAACATCGTGTTCGGGGTTCATGATGGTAATTCGTGGATTCACGAATGGCGATTCAATACACTACCCATTAAAAATCAGATTGAATATGAGGTATTTCTAAGGCTCAACTTCCTTGAAAACGACTTAAAACTGAGTGATGTCGATGGCGTCATTATATCTTCTGTAGTTCCTCAGCTCAATACCGTTTTAGCTGAATTTTGGTCTGCACTTATTGAATGCGAACATATCTTCATCGGTCCAAAACATTATGATTTACTGCCCATCGTCACAGGCAATCCTCATCAAATTGGTACGGATTTAATGGCCAATGCCATGGCGGCTTACTGCCTTTACAAAACAGATTGCATTGTGGTAGATTTTGGCACCGCCCTCACCTTTACGGTGGTAGAAGCCTCGGGTAAAATCCATGGGGTCAATATAGCACCTGGCCTTAAAACAGCCATTAAATCATTAGCGGGTAATACCGCGCAGTTGCCCGAGGTACCGTTAGTACTTCCTGATTCTGTGATCGGAAAGAATACAATCCACGCCATACAAGCGGGTGTACTTTGGGGATATGTGAGCATGGTTGAAGGTATGTTGGACAGGATTCAGAAAGAATTAGGGACACACTTTAAAGTCATAGCCACAGGAGGTTTATCTTCTATACTTACACCTCTGCACGACCGCTTTGAGGAAGTAAATCGCAAGCTTACGCTAGAAGGAATGAGGTTGATTTATGAGGAGATTAGTAAGAGGGATTTATAACAGAAGAGCTAGAATCAAACACTTGGCTTCAGGGCTTATAGCAAGTAAATCGAAATTTTAAAAACTTCAAAAAGAGAAA
>JBLIES010000106.1:0-12069 GCA_047633135.1 Roseivirga sp. | reverse complement strand
CGTAGGGAGCGTTATTGAGGTAAACGCCATAAAAAATACTATCTATCACATTACCCACGGCTCCGCCTAAGATAAGCGCGATGCTCCATAGAAGTCCAGATGGCATATTCTTCTTCGCTAGTTTATAAAGGTAGACACCAATAAAAATCATTGCGGTCATTCTAAAAAGGGTGAGCCCAAGCTTTCCCCATTCCGAGCCAAAACTAATGCCAAAGGCCATTCCTTCATTCAAAATGTAGTGCAGCTTAAACCAATTACCAAAGACTGGGATTTCACCACTCTGGCCTAGCACCATGTTATAATGCACATAGAGTTTGACCGCTTGATCCACCAGAATAGCGGCCAAAGTGAGCAGGAAGTATTTAAAATACTTAAATTTCAATTCTATTTATTAACAGTAACTTTTAAATGAATAGTCCATTCATCAATTTCTACGGCTTCAGCGCTAGAGACCATGTCAATGATGTTCAAGCTTAGTGCCTGAGTTTCTTCACAGATATAATCTTTATTAGCCAAAAGTGCAGCATTAATCAGGTCCTCGTTCTTTGCAACAGTAATGTTGATTTTATCTTGTACGTCCATTCCCGAATCCTTTCTGAGGTTTTGAACTCTATTCACAAAATCACGGGCGATGCCTTCAGCTCGAAGTTCTTCTGTAATTGAAATGTCTAGTGCCACAGTGACTTTGCCTTCGCTGGCGACTGACCATCCTGGAATGTCCTCGCTCGATATTTCAACATCTTCTAACAACAGCGTAGCAGGTTTATTATCGAGCGAAATGTCTAGCGATCCGTTCTTTTCGATTTCTGCAATTTCGGTTTTAGTCCACTGAGCAATGGCAGCTGCGACTAACTTCATTTTAGGGCCGAATTTTTTACCGAGGGTACGGAAGTTTGGTTTTACTTTCTTTACCAAGATTCCGGAGGCATCATCGATGTATTCAACCGATTTAACGTTTACTTCGGTCATTATTAAATCCTGAACGGCCTCTATATACTGCTTCGTTTTTTCGTCTAAAACGGGTACCATTACTTTCGTTAACGGTTGACGTACTTTGATTTTTTCTTTTTTGCGGATGGAGTGAGTCAATGAAGATATGGTCTGAGCCAATATCATTTGCGCTTCTAAATCAGTATTGATGCAACTTTCATCCACCACAGGGAAGTCAGAAAGGTGTACGGATTCGAATGTTTCTTTGCCAGACACCGCATTTAAGTCGCGGTACAATCTGTCCATATAGAAGGGGGCGATTGGCGCTGCTAACTTAGACACCGTCATCAAACAGGTATAAAGTGTTTGATAGGCTGCCTTTTTACCTTGATCGTAATCTCCTTTCCAGAATCGTTTTCTATTCAAACGAACGTACCAGTTGCTTACTTCATCAGTCACGAAGTCCATGATCATGCGAGAGGCCCTCGTAGGCTCATAATCATTATACGCTTGATCTACCTCTTTGATTAGGCTGTTCAGTCGAGATAAAACCCAACGGTCACTTTCTGGTCTTTGGTCTAAAGAAATCTCGGCATCCTCGAAAGTAAAACCATCTAAATTGGCATACAAAGCAAAGAAGGCATAAGTGTTTTGCAGGGTTCCGAAGAACCTTCTTTGTACTTCGGCAACGCCTTCTATGTTGAATTTTAAATTATCCCAAGGATTGGCATTTGAAATCATATACCAACGGGTAGCGTCTGGGCCAAAGTTGTTGATGGTTTCAAATGGATTGATGGCATTGCCTAATCGTTTAGACATCTTATTACCACTTTTATCTAACACCAAGCCGTTGGCAATTACATTCTTGAAAGCTACTTTACCTTCGAGCATCACTGCTAAGGCATGGAGCGTAAAGAACCAACCTCTGGTTTGGTCTACCCCTTCGGCAATGAAGTCTGCGGGGAAGCTTGACTCGAAAATTTCTTTGTTTTCGAATGGATAATGCCACTGTGCATATGGCATGGCACCCGAATCGAACCATACATCGATAAGGTCTGCTTCTCTGATCATTCTTTGACCAGTTTCACTCACTAAAAAAACATCATCTACATAAGGGCGGTGTAAGTCGAAATCTTCGCCAATGCTTTCGGTCATAAAACCAGCAGTAACTGCTTTTTCAACTTCCTCTTTTAGCTCGGCCATTGAGCCAATGCATTTCTGCTCCTTCTTATCTTCAGATACCCAAATTGGCAATGGTGTTCCCCAATAGCGTGAACGGCTTAGGTTCCAATCCACTAAGTTTTCTAGCCAGTTGCCAAAGCGGCCTTCACCCGTTGAAGCGGGTTTCCAATTAATCGTTTTGTTCAATTCAACTAATTGATCTTTGTAAGCGGTAGTTTTTATGAACCACGAGTCCAAAGGATAATAAAGAATGGGCTTATCGGTTCTCCAACAATGTGGGTAGGAGTGTTCGTATTTTTCTACTTTAAACGCTCTGTTCTCCTCCTTAAGTTTGATGGATATCAATACATCAAGTGATTTTTCAGGACGATCTGCATCGGAGTAGTATTCGTTTTTCACGTACATGCCAGCAAATTCAGTGATTTCACTCACGTACTTTCCTTGCTTGTTCACGATCGGAACATCCTTACCTTCTTCATCTTTCACAAAAACCCCTGGCATGCCATTCATTACCGAAACTCGGTAATCGTCTGCTCCGAATGTTTTTGAAATATGTACTATCCCTGTACCGTCTTCCGTAGTCACAAAATCAGCGATAATAACGGTGCAAGCTGGCTTTTGGATTGGAATATAGGGCATTAGTTGCTCGTAGCCCTTGCCCGCAATGTCGCGTCCCTTAAAGCCTTCAAGCACTTCAAATGGAATCAATTTATCGCCTGCGCTGTAGTCTTTCAAGGGAATGTCTTTGGCTTTATCGCTGAAGTAAGAAGATACTCGCTCTTTTGCCAATATTACATTGATAGGTTCGAAGGTATACTGATTGTAGGTTTTCACCTTTACGTAATCTATTCCAGCGCCTACGGCCAAACCGTTGTTGGCAGGTAATGTCCAAGGCGTTGTTGTCCAAGCAATGAAGAAGTCATTTTCGGTACCTTCTACTTTAAACATGGCCGTCATAGAAGTGTCTTTCACATCTTGATAAGTACCTGGCTGATTCAGTTCGTGGGAACTTAAGCCAGTACCTGCTGCTGGCGAATAAGGCTGAATTGTGTAGCCTTTATAGATGAGGTTTTTATCGTAAAGTCTCTTTAAAAGCGACCAAAGGGTTTCGATGTATTTGGTTTCGAAGGTAATGTATGGGTTTTTGAGGTCTACCCAGTAGCCCATTTTTTCAGTAAGATCATCCCACTGATTTTTAAACTTCATTACTGCCTCGCGACACTTCTGATTATATTCTTCTACAGAAATCTTTTTACCAATGTCCTCTTTTGTAATCCCCAATTCTTTTTCGACCTGAAGTTCTACAGGAAGGCCATGTGTATCCCAACCACCTTTTCGCTTCACTTGGAATCCTTTTTGGGTTTTATAGCGGCAAAAAATGTCTTTGACTGTACGCGCCATAACATGGTGAATACCCGGTGTTCCGTTGGCCGATGGTGGACCTTCGTAAAAGGTAAAAGAAGGTTGCCCTTCTCTACTCTCCACTGATTTTTCGAAAATGCTATTCTCTTTCCAGAATTGGAGCATTTGCTCACCTATCTCGGCATAATTCGGGTTTTTGTATTCGCTGTACTTTTTCACTTTAAATCCTTGTTTTATGGACGAAGCCGAAGTGGCTTTTAGGAATCTTTATTGTCTTTGTAAGTTGAACCAACAAATGGATCATTACTTTTAATCAGTAAATTTTGGGTATTAATTTCTTCATCTTCATCTTCGATATAAAACTCATAATGCTCAATGAGTGGGTGTCTGCCCTGCGGTCTTTTACCACTATCAAATACCATGAGTAAGGCGGGTAAAACGGTAAGGTTTGTAATCATGGCAAACATTAAGGTAAGCGAAGTCAATAGGCCTAGGGCTACAGTACCTCCAAAATCGGAAAATACAAAGATGACGAAGCCAAAGAATAATACGATGGAGGTATATAGCATACTGGCTCCTGTTTCTTTAATGCTCTTGCTAATGGCGATTGGCACAAAAAAGTTATTAGCAAATAGCTCTTGCCTGTATTTTGCTAAAAAGTGGATAGAGTCATCCACTGAAATCCCAAAAGCAATGCTGAAGATTAGGGCAGTACTAGGTTTTAGTGGGATGCCCAAATAACCCATAATTCCCGCAGTGAGGAGTAAGGGAATGAAATTAGGGATTAACGAGATGATAATCATCCGAACGTTGGCGAATAGAATCCCCATGATGACTGCTATAATGATGAAGGCCAGCAAAAGGGAGAGCTGCAGATTTTCTACTAGAAATTTGTTGCCCTTTACAAATAGAAGGGTGGAGCCAGTTACGCTGGTTTTAACATCGGTGTCATCACCAAATACCTCATTGATTCTAGGTTCGATGACGTTGGTGATTAATGAGTCCATTTTAACGGAACCTAAATCCCAAGTTTTCAGGGAGACCCTCATGATCTGGCCCGTAGTATCCACGAAGCTATTTAAAAGCCCTTCTTGGTCGTCTTGATTGCTGAGGTAACTCAATATGGCATTTCTATCACTCGGACTAGGCAAGCTGTATCGTTTTGGGTCACCATTATAGTAGGCCTGACGTACTGCTTTAGCAAAACTAACGATTGAGACTGGCTGAGATACAAATTCTATGGAAT
Source organism: Roseivirga sp. (assembly GCA_047633135.1). Taxonomy (GTDB): domain Bacteria; phylum Bacteroidota; class Bacteroidia; order Cytophagales; family Cyclobacteriaceae; genus Roseivirga. Next base: position 7,349 of record JBLIES010000106.1, on the reverse strand, counting down.
CTAGGCCATTTTCTAACCTTTCTACTTTTCTTAAGTTTCTGGCATTGAGCGAAGACCTTGGTTTACCAAAGTCAATCACAATCTCTAGCGGTAATACACCGCTAAAATTATCTTGGAAGAAATAGAGATCCTGCTTCAGTTGTGATTCTTCTGGTATATCATCTACCATGTAGGCCACTGAATAGAGCTTCGAAATACCAAAAAAGGAAAACCCTACAACTATAGCCGCACCGATAAATACTCTGTACCGGTGGCGATGAACCAATAGGTCTAATAGGGTTAAAAACTTACCCATGAACTTGAACTCTAAATGCTTTAGTTGAGCTGGTTTAGGTGGAGGTAGGTAAGAAAAAATACCGGGAATGAGCACCATGCTCACGATGAAAGTAGCTAAGATGTTGAGCCCTGCGACTAAGCCAAATTCGGTAAGAAGCTTAATGTTGGTGGTGATTAGGACGAGAAAGCCAATGGCGGTGGTGCAATTCGTAATTAAAGTAACCAAGCCTATTTTTCTTATCATCAGGCTGAGTGCTCGCATTTTATTACCATGCTTGGCGTACTCTTGGTGATACTTATTCAATAAATAAATTGAATTGGGTATACCGATAACAATAATAATGGAGGGGATAAGACCCGTCAGCACATTGATATCGTAACCTAAAATACCAACAGTGCCTAATACCCAAGTCACAACAACTCCGATGACAATAAGTGGAAAGACCACCGCTGTCCAAGACCTAAAAAAGAGGAAAAGAATAAGTGCCGTAATCGCAATGCTTAATCCTATGAATAGCTGTAGTTCACTTGCAGTTTTCTCCTGCATTATTGTTCTCACAAAAGGCATTCCTGAGTAATGCAGCTCAATGTCAGAATCAGCTGTGAATGCGGCCCCTATTTCTTGGATTTCATGGACAACGTCATTCCTTAATTTTGAATTGAGAACTAACCTATCCATCGTAATAAGAATGAGGGTTGCTCCATTCTCTACATTCATCATTTGTCCACTGTAGAACTTTTGATTGATGGCACTCAACATTAAAGAGTCTAATGCTGGCTGTGACTTAGGGATTTCGGGAATAAGTGGCTGAAGCACAAAGCTTTGATCTTCTTTGTCTTTCGTGATTATTTTAAGAGTGGCCAATGAAATCACGTTCGTAATTCCTTCAATGGACTCTAGTTTCTTATTAAGGGTATAGAATTTGTTGAATTTTTCAAGGTCATAAAGACTACTGTCTTTCACGCCTAAAACCAAGATATTACCATCTTCTCCAAAGTTCTTTTTGAACTCTAAAAAGTACTTGTAGTTTTCATCTGTCTCAGGAACTGCCGTATTGAAATTAAAGGCCAATTTAACATCACGCGCCATATAGCCCATGAACACCGTGAAGATCAACAAGAAGATCATCAGGGGTAGCCTGTATTTTAGAACGATATGGGGGATTTTAGACCACATTTTTAAACAAGACCGTAAAGGTAATATAAATCCGTTCGAAGATTCGTGAATGAGAGCATTTTATCATGTTGAGGGTCAAGCGTTTTTATCTTCTCCCAGGGAGTGAAATACCGGTGACGATTCTATATAAATTTAAGGCATTTGAATCCGTAATTCCAGACACGTAATCCAGCACTGATCGAATTGCCTCGTAGGCATTTTTGGCATTTGTAATTTCGACTTGGGCTTCATCGGGTAACAACCGAAAATACGTTTGATCCTTTTTTGACATACTTTGGTTAACGCTAGCCATTGTAGCCGGCACAAAAATCTCAAGAAGACCATTCAAGACTTTGTAACCAGCAGATTCTGTTTCTAGAACACTTCTGCACCTATAAATTTTAGAAATAGAAACTTCAATGATCTGGGCTAAAGCTTCTTTTGAGGGAATTTCATTAGTCAGTGAGCAATCGAATTCTCCGTTCAGAAGCGTCTCCTCATTTTCCATAAAAAGGACTACGCATTCGTCAATCAATTGATTAATGGCCAATGCCCTAAGCACTCCAATGCGTTCCTTAATACTTGGTATGGCTTCAAGCTTATTTGGCTGAAATTTATCTCCTATAATGTTGGCCAAGAGTTGGACCGTTTGCTCGTAGCTTACCAAGCCCAGATTACAACCATCTTCGAGGTCTATAATATGATAGCAAATATCATCTGCGGCTTCAACCAGAAAGGCCAATGGATGTCTACACCATTGGTTTTCAGCAATTTTTTTTAGGCCTAGGTCTTCAGCTAAATTTTTAAAGGTCGCTTCCTCAGTTTCGAAGAAGCCAAATTTTTTCTGACTCTTCCTTTTTTTATTAGCGATACCGATAGCGATGAGCGATGGTCGCGGATATTTGGTGAAAGTTGCTAAAGTAACGTTGCTCAGCCTAAGTCCTTGATAGGCAGTTTTTGTCAGGAGTCTGAATCCTTGGGCATTTCCTTCAAAATTGATCAGGTCAGCCCATTCAGTTTCAGAAAAAGAGGTTTGATAAGCTCCCTTGTGCTCTATAAAGTAATCTGATATGGATGATTCTCCTGAATGCCCGAATGGCGGATTGCCGATGTCATGCGATAGGGAAGCAGCAGCAACTATCGCCCCGAAGTCATGTGCCGTGATTAGTTCACCTAATCCATCATACTTTTCGATGAGCTTTGCACCCACAAGTCTTCCTAAAGACCTACCTACACTAGAAACCTCTAGGCTATGCGTTAACCGAGTATGCACAAAATCCTGTTCGGGCAATGGATGAACCTGTGTTTTGTCTTGCAGCTTTCTAAAAGGGTGAGAAAATATGATTCTATCAAAATCCCGATCAAAAACTGTTCTTGTATGATTGCTTTGTATATCCTTAGAGTTGAGAGTAAGAAGTTGTAGCCATTTCATTAGGGCAAAGCTACTGATACCGTCTTTAACGGAAAAGACAATTTTTTTTAATACCTTATTGAGGAATAAGGTTGTAAAAGTTCAATGAATGCGGTCAAAGTTTCGCGCCCTCTTAAAATAAATTTTACCAAATAAAATTTTTAAATTCTAGGTTAGACCTCATTAAGGTTTTGAAAACCTTATAATTTTAGGAAAAAAGGCCTTTCGAGATTTAAATTGCAAACGATTGCGTATATTTTACTTTACAGTTCTTATTTATCTCTGTTAAGAATATGTACTTTGTGCATTCGATTGCACTTTTTACCTTTATTTAAGGTCTTAAACCGTAAAATTAAAAATGATTGTATGAAAAAGTTTTTACTAATGTTACTTGTATTGTTTGTGGGCTTTCAAGGCTCATTGATGGCACAAGAAAAAACCGTTACTGGTAAAGTAACAGGAGGGGATGATGGATTAGGCATCCCACGCGCAAACATCACTATTAAAGGTACTTCAAGAGGAGTTCCTTCTGATATTGATGGTAGTTACACCATTCAGGTTTCAAGCGCTGATGTATTGGTGTTCTCTTTCATTGGTTACATCTCTCAAGAGGTAACTGTTGGAAATCAAACAACTGTTAATATTACTTTACAGCCAGATGTAACTTCTCTGGAAGAAGTAATTGTAGTTGGTTACGGGTCTCAGCAAAAGAAAGAGATCACAAGTTCTGTCGTTAGTTTAGATACTGAAGACTTTAACGTAGGTAACATTAACACCCCAACTGGTTTATTACAAGGTAAGGTAGCTGGTCTTAGTATTTACCAGAAAGGTGGTGATCCAAACTCATCTCCAGTGATTCGTCTTAGGGGAATCTCTACAGTAGGTTCTAACGCTGAGCCGCTGGTTGTAATAGATGGTGTTATCGGTGCTTCTTTAAGCAACGTTGATCCTAATGATATTGCTACAATGGATGTTTTGAAAGATGGTTCAGCTGCTGCGATCTACGGATCAAGGGGTTCAGCTGGTGTTATCATCGTCACTACAAAAAAAGGTACTCGTGGTGGTAAAGGTCTTTCTGCTGAGTACAATGGTTATGTGGCTGCGGCTTCGGTACTTCAATATCAGCCAGTAATGACGCCAGGCGAATACACATCTGCTGGTGGTAACGATCTTGGGGCTGAAACGGATTGGCAAAAAGAGATTACTAGAACTGGTATCACGCAAGTGCACAATTTATCCGTATCAGGTGGTTCAGAGAATACAACTTTTAGACTTTCTACTAACTTTAGAAATGTTGAAGGTGTATTGAAAAAATCAGGTTTTGATCAAATCAATGCGAGAGCATCAATTGATCATTATGCTTTGAATGACAAGCTGAATATTAAATTCAATATGGCTTTGACTTCTCGCGAGCAAGATTTCTCTTTCAATGAGGCTTTTAGATATGCGGCATTATACAACCCAACTGCGCCTATCAGATTTAACAATGGAGAATTCTTCCAAGCAATCCTGTTTGATAATTTCAACCCTGTTGCGATGATTGAGCAGAACCAAAATGTTGGGGAAAGCAGAAATCTTAACTTCAATATTCAAGGTTCTTACGAAATTGCAGAAGGGCTGAATATAACAGCAAGTTATGCGCAGCAATTAAACACGAGTAATAGTGGCCAATTCTATCCAAGCACTTCCTTCTTTAGAGGTTTTGATAGAGGTGGTTTAGCGAGCAGAAGAACAGACGACTCTAGATTTTCATTGTTCGAAGCGTATGCTTCTTATGCAAAAAAGTTTGAGAACGTAAACATGACTGTCACAGGTGGTTATTCTTATCAAGAAGAGCAATTTGATGGTTTTGGCTTAGAGGCGGGTAACTTCCCTTCGAATAATTTAGGTTTCAATATTCTATCTCAATCAGCTGATAGAGTAAATGGAGCACAATTAGTGAATGTTTTCTCGTATGAGTCTCCAGAAAACAAGATTATCGCATTCTTCGGTAGAGCGAATGTTACTATTGATGATGGTATCTTTTTGAATGCCTCTGTTAGAAGAGAAGGTTCTACAAAATTAGGAGCTGACAATCAGTGGGGTTTCTTTCCAGCCTTTGGTGCTGGTGTAGATGTTTTAAACTATGCTGACATTGCTGGTCTTAATGCATTAAAATTTAGAGTAGGTTATGGTGTCACTGGTTCATTGCCAGGCCCTTCAGGACTTTCTCAAGATTTGTATAACTATAGTTTTGACGGATCAGTTAGTTTAGTAAGAGCGGGTAATACAGACTTGAAGTGGGAAGAAAAGGCGGAATTAAACATTGGTGTAGATTTCGCTTTAATGAATAACAAATTGAGTGGTACTGTTGATGTGTACTCTAGAGATATCAATGATTTTATCTTGAATCGCGCTGTTGATCCAGCAATTTTCGGTGTAGGTAATAGATTTGAGAACGCTGGTAAACTAAACACAAAGGGTGCTGAATTGTCTTTGAATTACTCAGGAATTAATTCTGGAGATTTCTCTTGGACTCCTGGCATCGTACTCTCTACTTATGCTACAACACTCGAGGAATTTGTTATCGATGAACAAGGTGCTGGTAATTTGGGTTCTCCAGGTCAAAACGGGACAAACGTGATTCGTTTACAAGTTGGAGAAAGAATCGGTCAAATCTGGGGGCCAGTTTATACTGGTGTAAGTGATACTGGTGCACCAATCTTTGCAGATGTCAACGGTGATGGTCAATTGATTACTGGTCAAGGTAATGCCTTAGATGATGATGGTGATTTCCAAGAGTTAGGTCAAGGTTTCCCCACTTTAGAATTAGGTTGGACTAACCAAATGACTTTTAAGAACTGGGATTTAAACATGTTCTTTAGAGGTGCTTTCGGTCATAGCTTAGTGAATTCTTTCAGAGCTTTCTACGAGCCAATTGATCCAGGAGCGATTCAGTCTTACAACAGAACAAAAACTGATTTGGCAGTGCCTTCATTAGAAGTAGCTCAATACAGCTCATTGTATGTTGAAAGAGCAGATTTCTTAAGATTAGATAACGTTACTTTAGGTTATAATTTTGACATGAGCAATAACGCTAGTTTCAAAAATCTTCGTATCTATTTTAACGTTCAAAACGCCTTTACAATTACTAATTATCAAGGTATTGATCCTGAGCCTTCTTTGGTTGATATCGAAGACAATGGTAATCCATTGGCACCAGGTATCGACAGAAGAAATAACTATTTCACTGCGAGAACCTTAACATTTGGTGTGAACGTAGGTTTCTAAAATTATTATGAAAATGAAAAACATATTTAAAATCACATTAATGATTTGTTCGCTCTTTTTACTAGGAGCGTGTACAAACTTAGAAGAAGAACTTCAGGATTCATTTACTGAAGACTTTGATCCGCTTAACCCTGGGTTAGGGCAAAGCGAAAACGTAGACAAAGCAACCCCAGCCGATGGTCTTGGAGGAGCTTTCGCTAAATTGAGAGATGGTTCAGCTGGTCACAGTAGTTACTTCTCTGCTGTTGAGGTATCTACAGACGAGGTGGTTATAACTCAAAAAGGTGGTGACTGGTTCGATGGTGGTATTTGGTTAAACATGCACCGTCATATTTGGCAGTCAACTCATCCAGCACTTAACAATATGTGGAATAATGCTTATGTTGGTATTGCAGAATGTAACCGTTTGATTTCTGAGAACACTGTTTCAGCGAATGGTATTGCTCAATTGAGAACATTAAGAGCCTTTTTTTACTGGAGATTGATGGATTCTTTTGGGAATGTAAAATTGGTGACTCAACCCGGTGTGGATTCACCGCAGGCTACTCGTGCTGAAGCTTTTGCTTTTATTGAAACTGAGCTTTTAGCTGCTATTCCTGACTTATCTTCAAACAAGGCTGAGTATGGACGTATCAGCCAGTGGGCTGCTCAAGGATTGCTTGCAAGATTGTATTTGAATTCTTCGGTTTACACAGGTGTTCCAAGGTGGGCTGATGCAATTATTGCTTCAGATGCCATCATTAACTCTGGTCTCTATACCTTATCTGATTATGCTTCAGTTTTCGCCCCTGATAATATCGAGGTGGCTGAGCAAATCTTTGTAATTCCTTTTGATGAAGGAACGGCTCAAGGGATGAACTTTGCTCAAATGACTTTGCATTACCCAAGTCAATTGTCTTATCGTTTACAAGAGCAGCCATGGAATGGTTATTCAACGCTAGAAGAATTTTATAATTCTTATGAAGCAGGTGACGTAAGACGCGCGAACAACTTTATAGAGGGCCCTCAAGCTGATTTACAAGGTAATCCAATCTTGGATTTAGCCTTTGATCCAGCTGATGCTGATGGTGCTGAGATCAATTACACCCCTTTTATCAATGAACTTGCACCAAGCGGCAGCAGACAAGGTGGCGCTAGATTAGGTAAGTACAGTTTCAAAGTTGGACAAAGAGCTAACATGGACAATGATTATGTTCTTTTCAGATATGGTGAGGTTTTATTGATGAAAGCCGAAGC
>JBLIES010000105.1:0-12236 GCA_047633135.1 Roseivirga sp. | reverse complement strand
TACTCGCATCATTTCAAATGTAAGGTCTTAAACGTATGGTTTATTTAAAAAACGACCAATGACGCTTTTTGCCGTTGAACAGTCGGATTTTATCGATAAGCAGTAAACTGCAAGTCGAAATTTGGTCGGATTTTTCATTTGAGGGGTGGGATTCAAGACATGTTCTAATGTTCAACAAGCCGATGAAGTCGAAACGAATAGCTTGAATCAACTTAAAAATCAAAATGCAAAACAGGTTTTTAATTGGTTCGACATTGAGCATTAAATGCTCTTAGTAGAAGACCTAAGCTCAAATAATCGTTGGCCACTGGTTTGACTCACAGCTATCTCTACTCCCTAAATCCCTACTATTAGTTGAGGTTCTTCAATTCTACATTATGCATTAATGATGGCCTGAATGATGATTACACCCCGCTGCACAGCAATAGAATTACCTTCAATTATTGGGTAATAATTGAAAACTGTTGTTTAAGCTATATTTAGCATACTAATCATGCCCGCAACAAGCGTAATTATACTTTAGTAAACCTTTCAATCAATGTTTTATGATTTGGATAAACTGAAGCTAACTCGGAGCGATCGGCCAAATGGAAATCTTCGAACTCAAACCCTGGTGCCACGGTGCAACCCACTAAAATAAAATCACCCGATACAATTTCAGCGGCAAACCAATGATGTTTTGGTATAATCAATTGTAACTGCTCATCCGCCTCTAAATCACTCCCTATCATTTTAAAGCTATAATTGCCCTGTGGAGAAATAATATGGACTTTAGCAGTGCCACCTGCATGGAAATGCCAAATTTCATCAGAATTTAAACGATGAAAATTAGAAACGCTTTCGGTACTCAATAAAAAATAAATCGATGTTCCGAAAACCCTAGAAGACCTATACCTATCAGGCAGTTTACTTTCGTGCAATCTGTCTTTTGATCGATAGGTTTCGGCATAAAACCCGCCTTCGGGATGTGCCTGAAGCTTAAGCTTCTCAATATAATACTGTGCAGTTTTCATTTTACTGAACATCAATTTTTTGAATCATTAATTTTAGCAAGGCCATTTGGTTATTGGTCCTTATCAGGTTTTCGTCTTCGAAATTAATTTTATAATAAACATCTCCATTGAGATAATCCGTTAAAAAGCGAACGGCCATGATGTAAGTCATATACAAACCACCAAAATAGAGATTTTCTTTCTCAATTGGGTGAATAAATACCCCAACCGATTTCATAAACCCTTGATGAAGTGCTTCGTACATTTCGGGCCTAAATTTCACTAGGCTCAGATCTTTTTCAGACTCCTTTGTTGGCGAAATACAGGTGCGCATTAGATCTCCGAAATCATAAAGCATCGTTCCCGCCCCAACGGTATCCAAATCAATGACATGTTGGAATACGGAGGTCTCTTTATTCAGTAGAATGTTGTCTATTTTTGTGTCGTTGTGACACACTCTTTCGGGTAAACCACTGACCCAGAGGGTATTCATTTTTTCGCCAATCCAAATGAACTTCTCTACCTCACTTATGACTTCTTGCACCGAATTTAATCGGTCAGCGAGATCATTTTCCTTAGCAGTTTCGAGTTGTCGCAGTCTTATATCTAAGTCGTGAAAACCAGGAATTACCTTTTCGAATTCTGCAGCCTGAATTGACTCGGTCTGATAAAGAAACTCACCAAAACCACGGGCTGCTTCAAATGCTTCGCTTGTAGATTGAACACTTGCCGGTGAATAAGCATCTGCTATGAAACGCTGCATACGGTATATGCCATGGTCCGTAAAAAGGGCATTATTCCCCTCCTTAGTTAAAATTTCTTCTACCAAAATAGCAGGTTTTGCTATTGCATTTAAGCGTTTTCTATTCGAAACAATGTGATGTACAAAGGGGAAAACCTGCTGATTTATTTGCTGAAGAAGGTATTCTGAGTGCTCACAGGTGACTTTCCATGTAGCATTAATATGACCTCCACCAAACGGAGTGGTGGAGATCACTTTATCTTGCATTTGAAAACAGGAGACTGTACCAGAAACGACCTCCATTAACCTACTTTCGATGGATACATACCCTCTGCTATCATCTTATTGATTCCGTTAACCACGTGAGGTTTGTCTTCTTGGTAAGTTACACCCAACCATGAGGCCGAAGTTGGAACTACCTTGACATTCGCTTTTCCATCTTTCATTAAGTTATCTACCTCCACAGGAATAAAGCACTCTGCTTTTGGATTCTCGTAATTCTGCTGAACGAATTCGATGAATTTTACTTCGAAATCAGCGAGAACCGAAGCCGGAAATCCCCAAAAATTCATAGAAACGTATGTTTTTGGATCAAGTGTGTGACGCTCTCCGCCTTCTTCGTAAGAAATTTCACTCCCATCCTTGCTGATAGAAAGCGTTTCTTTAATGCCAGTGAGGTTCATGTTGGCATCTACCTGGCAAACACCCCTGTTCACTGTCCCATGGTCAGAAAGCGTATTGACCAAGCCGTAGCCCATAATCAAGTGCTCATTTGGCTCTAAGGCTTTCATTGCCGACACCACTTCGATGAAAGACTCCTGACCATAATAGTCGTCAGCGTTGATCACCACAAAAGGCTCGTTGATCAAATGCTTTGCTGCTAAGATGGCGTGGGTTGTTCCCCAAGGCTTCTTACGGTTGGCTTCATAAGCGGCAGTATGCTGAGTGTATTCATTTTGGAAGGCATACTCCATTTTGATTTTCCCTTTGAATCTATCCTTGTAATGATCGTCAAAAGCTTCTTTCAAATCGGTCCTGATGATGAATACGACCTTGGTAAAGCCAGCATTGATAGCATCGTGGATAGAATAGTCCATAATAATCTCCCCGTTCGGGCCAATTCCATCTAATTGTTTGTTACCTCCATATCGGCTACCCATTCCGGCTGCCAAAACTACTAAAGTCAAATCCATTTTCTCCTCAATTTTAATTATACTTGTCGGTTCGAAGTTGTCGAAAAAGATAAGACAAGTCAATTTAAGAAATCATTAAATTATGAATCTAGCCACATTAGATTGGGTAATCATCATCGCTTTTTTCACCATTTTTTTAATTATAGGCCTCAAAGTATCCAAAAAGGCAGGAACTAGCTCAAAAGAATTTTTTTTGTCGGGAAGAAATATGCCTTGGTGGTTACTAGGTATTTCTATGGTTGCCACTACTTTTTCTGCCGATACGCCCAATTTGGTAACCGATATCGTTCGCCAAAATGGTGTTTCGGGCAACTGGGTTTGGTGGGCTTTTTTAATTACGGGCATGCTTACCGTTTTTGTATACGCCAAACTATGGCGCAAATCTGGAGTGCTTACAGACTTAGAGTTTTACGAAACTCGCTATAGTGGAAAAGAAGCCGCTTTTTTAAGAGGCTTCAGGGCGATTTACCTTGGCGTCTTCTTTAATGTAATGATCATGGCTTCCGTTTCCTTAGCGGCCATAAAAATTGGCGAAGTGATGTTCGGCCTCGAACCATGGAAAACTGTCGTTTATGCTTCGATAATTACCGTGGCCTATAGCTCTATGGGTGGGTTAAGAGGCGTAATATTAACCGACTTCCTACAGTTTTTAGTCGCAATGATAGGCTCAGTAGCTGCGGCCATCTACATCGTGAATTTACCCGAAGTTGGTGGTTTAACAGAGTTGTTGGCCCACCCCAATGTCAAAGACAAACTCAATATAATTCCTGATTTTAATAATAGAGAGCTCTTCATTACGCTCTTGGTTATCCCCATAGCTGTGCAGTGGTGGAGTGTGTGGTATCCAGGCGCTGAACCAGGCGGAGGGGGCTATATTGCCCAACGCATGCTTTCTGCCAAGGACGAAAAGAATGCCGTTTCTGCCACCTTGCTTTTCAATATTACACACTACGCACTCCGACCATGGCCATGGATTTTAATAGCACTGGCTTCGTTGGTAGTCTTCCCAGATTTAGATGCCATTAGAACAGCCTTCCCAAATATTTCTGAAGGTAAAATAGGCAATGACTTGGGCTATTCAGCCATGCTGCTCTCGCTACCCGCGGGTCTATTAGGAGTGGTTATTGCTTCTTTAATAGCCGCATTTATGTCGACCATTTCTACGCACTTGAACTGGGGGTCTTCTTATATCGCTTATGATTTTTACCAGCGATTTGTAAAGCCAGAAGCGAGTGAAAAAGAATTAGTGAACGTGGGCAGAATATCTACAGTGATACTGATGATTTTCGCTGGTCTTTTCGCCTTAGTACTGACAAGTGCCTACAGTGCTTTTCAAATTTTATTATCGATTGGCGCGGGTACCGGATCAATTTTTATTCTGCGATGGTTTTGGTGGAGGATCAATGCCTATTCTGAAATCGCTGGAATGACGATGTCGTTTATCCTCGCATTGCTTTTCAATAACGATACAGGCCCTGAAATCTTTTCTGCTATTCCTGATGATTATAAACTCTTACTGAGTGTCGGTATTACTACAGTCACATGGCTCTTGGTTACCTTAACCACCAGGCCGACAGATTATAAAAAGTTGGCTACCTTTTTCAACTCAGTACGGCCTTATGGAATGGGCTGGAACGGTTTTAAAAAAATAGCAAAGGTAGAAGGCATTTCACTTGAACCGAAGATCGGCCGATTCAGCATCGACTTATTGGCAATGTTCTTAGGGATTATCATTGTATACTCTGCACTATTTGCCACAGGAATGTTCATTTATGGTAACATCCCCACTGCACTTATTCTAACCAGCATTACGCTCGTTGCCGTTGTGTTATTAATTAGAACTTGGAAGAAGTTGACTTTCTAAATTGAATTAAGGCTTGCTTTGGATGAGTTTGGTTCTGCTGAATTACGTTTTAAGATTCAACGGTTTTTGAATGCTGCCCGCTAATTTGTAATATGAAGTAGCTCGCCAATAATAAAGTAACAGCAATAATCGAAAGATCAAAATGTCCCAGAATTACAAAGAACAGAATTACAGTCGCAAAGAAAATATACTTAGTAAACCCTTCCATGCTCATTTGCTTTAGATAAAAAAGGTGATGAAAGAATACCAATAATGAACAAGGTAGTAACGGTGCTTTCAACAAGAAAATCCAGTCAACATGAAGGCTGAGATTTCCGAGAAGAATGGCAATTTCTGGAAGCATTAAAATCAAATATGTGGTACTGAACCAAATGAATTTTTTTGCTTTTGAAATAGATGTATTTTTGAAAAGCATGAGTTGATTTTGCTCGAATTCATGATAGTGAAAACATAAAACAGCATTTACAGCCGAACTTAAAAGCAAGCCTAGGCTCATGATTCTTAAGTCAGTACTCTCCATTTGATAGATAAAAACAGCTCCGATTACTATTGCCATGGAAGCGAGTTTAATTCCCAACAATAAAATTGCTTGTCGCCCGATGAGCTGATGAATGAATAGCATAGGAAACACTTTGGGCAAATATTGGATTACATTTTGAAATAAACTTTGGTCCTTTGCATCCACCGCACTGACCAGTTTTCGATCAACTGTATATGCACTGATCATGAGCAAAATCACATGAGCAAAAATCACGAGGCTTACCGAAAACCATTGCTCTAGTTGATAGGCCATAAAGGCTAAAAAACTTCCATAGGCCATAATAGGCGCCAGTAATAGTGCTTGAAGATGGATGATAGTGATTGTTCTTTCTGAACTTGGCATCAAATCTAAATAGCTTAACCAAGTATTTTCTGGTAGCTTTTTAATCCTGAACACAAATGCCATAGTTTTAGTGATATAAACTAGCCAAAGCCCTAAGGGGAAAAGGTAAAAAATAGGCCTCATCGCAATCACAGAAGCGATATCAATATGCTGCGGTGCTTTCAGAAACCCAAAACCTAGAACAATCACCACAAGGAAAAAGCCAGCATTGGCCTTATAGAATTCATTGACAATTGCTCTTCTCAATACCCTTTTAACAGCCTTCATTGCTCCGCTTCGAGTGAGTGATTGGCAACAATGTAAGAGTGAGAAGCCTTGATTAAGGCATTGTCAAAATCCTGATGTGTTGAAAAGAGAAAAGAAACACCTTTTGAATGGGCGTCAACAATCATTTCGCTTACTAGTTTTTGTGCTTCTGTATCTAGAGTAATCAAAGGTTCGTCCAAAATGATTAATTCGGGTTGCCCTAAAAACGCCAAGACAATCGACAGTTTTTTGGTCATACCGCTGGAATAGGTGCCACAAGGCTGGTCGGCATAGGCCTTCACCGAAAGTTGCTTTGTCAGTAGTTCAACTTGGCCGCTTGGTGCTTTTTTGAGCTTCGCGAAGAAGTTGATCATTTCATTCCCCGTCAGAAAAGCGGGGAAAAGCGGCTCTGATTGACTGTAGTTTACTTTAAACTTATACTGCGCTGCTGATTTTTTTAGGCTTAAGTCATTGAAGCTAATTTCTCCGTTAAAGGGTGAAAGCCCCGCCAGACAATTAAAAAGGGTCGATTTGCCAGATCCGTTCTTTCCTTTAACCCAATGGATGCCCTGGACAAAAGATAAATCCTCAATTTTGAGAATTACCTGACTTCCAAAAGACTTTTCAAACTGGTGCAATGAGAGCATATGGACCAAACATACGGAGCTTTTCTAATAAATATATCTCCCTAACAAATCAAAGGCTGCATTTTTAAAGAAACTACTCACATCAAATTTCATAGTATGGCCAAAAAGGCTTCCCTATATTGTTGACTTAACTTTAACCTCTATGCATACTCCACAACTCGACCTAGATTTTGTTAGAAGCTTTTTTCCTGCCCTTAAAGGTGGCTTTGTTTATATGGACAATGCCGGAGGTGCTCATACGCTAAAGCCTGTTGTCGATAGGCTTTCTGAATATCTTCTCCATTATGATGTACAGCATGGAGCGTCCTATGAAACTTCGCGATTAGCGGTAGAAAAAGTAGACTTTGGCACTACCGAAATGGCTAAGCTGGTCAATGCACATGACCCAAAAGAAATAGTAATGGGGCCATCCTCCAGCATGATGTTCAGGATTTTAAGCCTGACGATTTCTAAAAACTGGAAAGCGGGAGATGAAGTAATCACAACCAACTCAGAGCATGAAGCCAATTGCTCTCCTTGGATGGACTTACAAGAAAAAGGCATTGTGGTTAAAATCTGGAAATTGAATCCTGAAAGTCTTGAATTCGAAATTGAAGACCTTAAAAAATTACTGAGTGCTAAAACAAAATTGGTCACCATGGTGCATGCCTCCAATATCTTAGGCACCATCAATCCGATTACCGAAGTGGCTAAAGTGGTTCATAATGCGAGCGCTCTTTTATGTGTCGATGGCGTAGCACTCGCTCCCCATAGATTGGTGGATGTGCAAGCCCTAGAGGTAGACTTTTATCTGTTTAGCTGTTATAAAGTGTATGGGCCTCATTGTTCCTTGATGTACGGTAAGCTTCATTTGCTCGAAGCATTAGAAGGTATCAATCACTACTTTATCAACGAGGTGCCTTATAAACTTCAACCAGGCAATAAAAATTTCGAAATGACCTATAGCATGGCTGGCCTAACCGATTATTTAAAAGCATTGCATAATCATCATTATCCAAATCAATTGGATACCCCTGATCAAGCTAAGTTTCAGAAAAGCTTCGATTTGTTTGCTGCCCATGAAGAGCAGCTTGCCAATCGCTTCATCCACTTCCTCAAAACCAAGCCGCAAGTAACAATCCTTGGAGTGCAAAATGGCGATCGCGAAAGACGTGTTCCAACCATAGCCTTCCATCACAGTACTATAAAAAGCAATGCTATTGTAGAACAAGTTGACCCACATAGAATAGGTATTCGCTTTGGTGATTTCTATGCCAAAAAACTTATCTCCTCACTAGGCTTAGAAGCAAAAGGTGGCCCTGTTCGCGTAAGCCTTGTACACTACAACACCATGGCAGAAGTAGATAAGTTGATTGGGGTTTTGGAAAAGGTTTTATAGCATCTGTTTAGCTTTTATTGAGGTGTTAAAGGGGTCGAATTCGACCCCTTTAACATGAGAGACAGGGAGTAATCATGGGAGACCATTTTCATTGAAATAGATTGATAATACAAATCAAAATCCATTCTTAAGAATCCTTCAAAATCAAAAAACCCACCTTTTTTAGAGATGGGTTTCGAATTATTCGAACTATATGACTTTATTTAGGTAGAGCCAATCAGCACCAATTTAGCTTTATCAGCTCGTGAAATACTCTTTCTAAAGTCTCGGTACTCATCGTAACGTTTGGCAGAAAATCGCCCTTTATAAATTTTGACATTCCGAATGTACGTAAGCTCATTTTTGAGTTCATCGAACTTATAATCAATACTATAAGAACCAAAATCAGATTCAAATGCGCTTGGCTCGGCAGGAAATTCGAGCCTAAATCTCTCAGGGATAATAAACCTAATTGTATCGGTATCCATGAAAGAGTTCTTCACGTCAATTGGTGATTTTCGATCCTTTGCTTTCGGAGGAACGAACTCAAGCTTGTTCATTAAATTGGGACTGAAGAAAAGACGATCTCCGGTAATCGTGGCATAATTTCTCAGATCAACAGTCAAGTTTTGGCTCAAAGTAGGGTTATTACTTGCTCTATTTTCATTGAAGCTAAAGTCACCTAGGTCAAATGCTGGAATATCGATGGAATTGAGGAGATGTTTACGTTGATCCTCTTTGCCCTCTTTGATAACCCAGTAATAATTATCATACTGAGTACCACGGTAGAAAGTTTCTACAACGGCTCTTCCATTCCCTGTGTCATCCAAAGTAACAGTAGCCAGCCTAGTTTGAGTATTCTGTTCAATCGGGTAACTGGGCGTTTTAACCAACTTCCCCCCATCATCAGTAATCATTAATACGTGCCTGTCGCTTGTGAACCCTCCTAAGAAATTAAAAGGAGCATCTTGACTTGTGCATTCTAGCCAAACGGTATCTTTTGCCATTGGCACAGAAAGAATCACATGATTAAATTGACTACTAGGAAAGTCAATCTGAATATCGTCTTCATCTTGACCCGCTAATACTAAAGTATAATTCGAATTAATACCGATACTTTTCAGCATGCTGTGGGTAAAGTATGTCAATGCTTTGCAATCACCATAGCCATTATTGGCAACATCTATTGCCTCAAAAGGTTGATAACCCCCTATACCTAGTTGTATACTTACATAGCGTGTATTCGCTTGAAGATAATTGTAGACAATTCGAATTTTCTCTTTGTCATCGGTTACACCCGCCACCATATCTTTCAACTTTAACTCGAGTTCTATAGGTAGCTTATCTCTTCCTTGATTGAGTTGCTTTATCCACAAACCAAAGCTCTGCCAAGTATCCATTGAGCCAGAGTAGCCCTCCATACTGAATTTTGTTGGCGCCAAAAACACATGTGGGCTCATGTCACCAACAGAAAGTCCTCGGTACTCTCCTTCCATCGCTGTTAAGTTCTCTACCGACCATTCATAATCAACCCCATCATCATAGGTGATTTTTACCTCCTTATCATAATTAACTTCTTTGTATCTAAACCCATATCCATCGGGAGTATGAACACTTAGCGTGGCCTTTTCGACCGCAAGCTTAGGTCCTCTTCTCATATTCCAAATAGGGTAGTGTAGTGATGAGGTCTTGGTTTTATCGAACTCTATCTCTACGGTATAGGGTAGTTCTACCTCATCAGGTATATAAACCTTAAGCTTGTTGGAATCATATAATGAACCCGAACTGGTGTAATTGATATCTTCGATTTCGAAGCCTCTTACCTTCTTGACTACCTCACCTTTGGCATCGTATAATGTGATTTTTACCGCTCTTATCTTATCTAACTTATCGTATTGTTCTATAAATTCTCCCCAACCCTTGCCTTCTTCTTTTAAAATAGTGATTGCCTTTTTCACTCTGTAGACTGACTTTTCTTCATTTTCAATTTCGAAGCGGCTGTCCCACAATCTGATCACAGCATTGGCTCCATCCTTTAGTGATTCAGGTATGTTGTCGACATTATAATCTTGAGCAAACAAATATTGGCTAAATGAGCCTAGCATAATTAAAAACAGTGCCTTTCTCATCATCAATTAACTTTTTTCTTGAACACAATTTGCTGTTCTTGTTTCACCATTATTTGGTTATACAGCTCTTTGAGTGCAGGGTAATCATCTGGAAGATACTGCATTTTCATCAAGCTTAGCTTTATTAAAATCTGTAGTCTACCCTCTTCAACAGCCGAAAAGTAAGTATACTTTCCTCCCGCGTTTGGTAAAAGCATGTTGATACTCTGTGGGTACTCCTCCACTTCGTATCCTTCTGGAATTTCGATGGTGTATACATAAGTATTAGAAACAGGAGCAGAAAACTCGATTGGATAGAGTCTAGATTCAAGCTTAAAAGGATTTTCTTTTATGTACTTGACCATGATAGGGTTTAAGAAGATTTTATCTCCTAAGAAGTTAATTTTACTATCATTGGTAAACGTATATTCTGCCTCTGCATTCACATCAGCTTCCTCTAAATGCTTGAAGGTTAAGTCTTCTATCTCGCCATCAAAACCATCGAAATATTTATTCTTTTCCTTTTCCTCCATTTCAAAAACTCTGTTTTTTATCCTAACAGAAGCAATTCCTCTGTAGCTGACAGACATTTGACCTTCTATCAGGTCATCCTCGTTTATTTTAATCGTACTCGATATTAATTCTGAATCCAATTCGCTGTTAGAGTTCAAGTCAATCCAGGCAGGCCCGTCAGCGGTGATCATCAAACCCTCTCCGTTGATGCATTTTGATGGTAATACATCATATGGACTAAATTTATTAGTGGCGTCTAAAAGGTATATTTTACCGTCAATGGTGGCCGCTGCAATCGTATAATTAAACTGTTTGATTAATGGCAAAAGTGGATTAACGTAACCATGAGCTCTGGTACTCAAAATTACAGGATCTACTTTAATACCTGCATTTCTCAATAGCATGAGCAACGTAAGGTTAATTTCTGTTGCCGTGGCTTCTCCTTCATCCCAGGTTTGCTTCGGTTTATCAGTCATGTATAACCCTTGGTTTTCATTCCATTTGTAATGGTCTCTTACAAAAGCATAAATCTCTTTTAAACTTTCGAGGTTATTATCCCAGTTTTTATCGTCAGGATAAATCTTTTTTATCTGAGATTTGTTCTCAATTGCTTTCCCAAAATCTTCTTCCTTTAGTAAATCTCTGTTTATTGCTTCCCAAGACTCCATGTATACTTCACTAGGGTATCCAGGAACACTGATCGTCTTTATCTCAAATTCGATTTTCGATCTAAAATTCTCCATCGAAGCAACAAATGGCTCTGACTTTAGAGAAGGAACATCTTTCATGATAATTTGATATTGCCTTTTCTCTTTCTCAAACTTCTCTGGTATTATGTAACCCTTTAAGTTTACTTTATAATCACCGTATTGGGGAATGTCTATGATATACTCTGAATGCTTTACTGGAATGGAAGTTTGAAAAACCCAAGCGGGTAGCCGAATAAAATCACCTGATTTTTTCTCGTAAGAATACTCTATAATTGAACCCACTTTTACATCAGGGAAAGACAACTTCTTTGAGTAATACTTGTCGTTAATTTTCTCAGTTATCCAATCTCTTTTTCCAATTTCAGTAGTTTGTAATTCACCATTAACCAAATTGTGAGTAGCTGCATTGAGTTGCGCTATATCACTATCACCCTTGTAATAGTTCAACTCAACATTTGCCCAATTGAGGCCATCTTCCTTTAAAATTTTAATTCGTACTTGATGTTTCATGTACATGGCTAAGTCTCGCTGATTAAATGAAACCGTAGCTTGATCGACCAGATATATTGCTGATGCTCCTGAATCTAACGAGTAAACATTCATTTCTAAATCAGAAATATCTATCTCACCGAATTTATAAGTGTCTATCTGTGCAAAAGAATTACTTATAAAAGTATTTAAGAATATCAGAATCATTAATACTCTTTTCATCATTGTCAATATCATAATTTTTAACACTAGATAGACAAATTCTGTTTTAAAAACAAAATGAAAATGTAATTTATATTCATTTTCAACAAAAAAAACCCACCCCTTTGCAGAGGTGGTTTTCAAATAATCAATTGATTTTAGTGTCTTATTTTCCTGCGTTGTAACGTGTGCTTACTTCTTCCCAGTTGATCACATTAAAAAAAGCAGCGATATAGTCTGGTCTTCTGTTTTGGTAATTGAGGTAATAAGCATGTTCCCAAACATCAAGTC
>JBLIES010000104.1:0-12304 GCA_047633135.1 Roseivirga sp. | reverse complement strand
TTAACCTAAGTAAGGCTTCAAAGCTTTGCTTCGCGAAGTATGTCTTAACCTTCTGATTGCTTTCTCTTTGATTTGACGCACTCTTTCTCTTGTTAAGTTGAATTTTTCTCCAATTTCTTCAAGTGTCATTGAGTGTTCTCCGTTCAAACCGAAGTAAAGTGAAATCACATCTGCTTCTCTTTGTGTCAAAGTAGACAAGGCTCTCTGGACTTCCTTTCTCAAGGAATCGTTCATTAAACCTGTATCAGGCTTTTCGTCCATGTCGTTTTCCAACACGTCTAAAAGACTATTTTCTTCACCTTGCACGAAAGGAGCATCCATTGAAACGTGTCTACCAGAAATTTTCATGGTATCGACAATCTCGTTGGTTGTTACCTCGAGTACTTCAGCTAATTCATCTGGTGACGGCTCTCTCTCAAACTTCTGCTCGAGTTCAGAGAAAGTTTTTGAAATTTTATTCAATGAACCTACTCTGTTCAACGGTAACCTTACAATTCTAGATTGTTCGGCCAAAGCCTGAAGAATTGATTGACGAATCCACCATACGGCATAAGAAATAAACTTAAACCCTCTAGTTTCGTCAAATCTTTGCGCTGCTTTGATCAAACCAAGGTTTCCTTCGTTAATCAAATCACCCAATGAAAGCCCTTGATTTTGATATTGTTTTGCTACTGAAACAACGAACCTCAAGTTCGCTTTAGTAAGCTTTTCCAATGCCAACTGATCCCCTTGTCTGATTCTTTGAGCAAGTGTCACTTCCTCGTCAGGGGTCAAAAGATCTACCTTACCAATTTCTTGTAAGTATTTGTCTAGAGATTGAGACTCTCTATTTGTTATCTGCTTACTAATCTTAAGCTGTCTCATTCAGTTAATTGTGATTTATAATTTGTAATGCGAAACGTAACGTCAAGGAAGCTAATCAAAGTTCCCGAAATTATAACATCTATTAATCCTCTTTAGTTACAGAATCTTTTGATGGGTTTGGTAAAAGTGCTTTTCTAGAGAGTCTGTATTTACCAGTTTTCTTGTCTATTTCAACAAGTTTAACAGCAATTTCTTCTCCCACTTCCATGATACCATCCATTTTCTCAACTCTTTCCCATTTGATTTCAGAGATATGAAGCAAACCATCTTTACCTGGCATAAACTCAACAAATGCTCCAAATGGCATGATTGACTTTACTTTTCCTTCATATACTTCTCCTACTTCTGGGATAGCAACGATTCCTTTGATTCTTGCTAAAGCAGCTTGCATGGCTTCTTTATTCTCTGCGAAAATAGTCACAACACCGTTGTTCGCTTCTTCTTCGATAATAACAGTAGCACCAGTTGATTTTTGAATCTCTTGTACTACTTTTCCACCTGGCCCGATTACCGCTCCAATTTGATCTTTACCAATGATTATCTTCTCACTTCTAGGAACATGAGGCTTATAATCTGCTCTTGGTTCAGCAATTACTTTTTTCATTTCCTCAAGAATATGAAGTCTACCTTCTTTTGCTTGATTCAATGCTTTTTCTAAAACTTCGTACGACAGACCATCTACCTTGATATCCATCTGACAAGCCGTGATTCCTTTTTCTGTACCCGTTACTTTAAAGTCCATATCACCAAGGTGATCTTCGTCTCCAAGGATATCGGAAAGAATGGCGTACTTACCTGATTCAGCATCTGAGATCATACCCATTGCGATTCCAGAAACTGGAGCAATGATTTTAATCCCTGTATCTAGCAATGCCATGGTTCCAGCACATACTGTTGCCATAGAAGAAGAACCGTTTGATTCTAAGATATCTGAAACCAATCTAATGGTATAAGGATTGTTTTCCGGAGCAGGCAAAACTTTCTTTAAAGCTCTCATGGCTAAGTTACCATGACCTACTTCTCTTCTACCCGGACCTCTATTAGGTCTTGTTTCTCCAGTTGAGAAACCAGGGAAGTTATAATGCAAGATGAATTTGTTGTGCCCATTCTCAGTAGCACCATCTATCATTTGCTCGTCTAACTTAGTCCCTAATGTACAAGAAGTTAAAGATTGAGTTTCTCCTCTAGTGAAAACGGCAGACCCATGTGCTGAAGGTAAATAATCTACCTCACCCCATATTTGTCTGATTTCATTGAAATCTCTACCATCTAATCTCTTTTGATCTGTCAAAACGAAATTTCTCGCAGCTGACTTATGAATTTTCTTGAAGTATTGGCTCATTAAAAAGCCATTATGTCCATGATCTTCTGGAAGGGCATCCATCCAAGCCTCTTTAATTGCTCTTACATCTGAACTTCTAATTGATTTGTCTGCGGTTTTCTTGGCAACAGCAGCATAAAGTGGATCATAAAGATCAGCCTTCATTTGCTCGAAAAGAACCTCGTCAGATTTTTCGTGATTGTACTCACGCTTTTCTGTTTTACCCACTTCAATGGTCAATTCGATTTGCGCTTGACACTGAATTTTAATGGCAGCATGGGCAATTTTCATTGCTTCGAGCATATCAGCTTCAGAAGCTTCGTTCATTTCACCTTCAACCATCGTAATGTTATCGATAGAAGCGGCAACGATAATGTCGAGGTCTGATTCTAAAGCAATGGCTTTACTCGGGTTTAATTTAAACTCACCCTTGTGTTTCACCACTCTGGCTTCTGAAATCGGCCCGTTGAAAGGTATATTAGATACAGCAATGGCGGCAGATGCAGCCAAAGCAGCAAGAGAATCAGGCATTACGTTGGCATCATGAGAGATCATAGAGATCATCACCTGAGTATCTGCGTGAAAGTCTGCGGGGAATAAAGGGCGCAAGGCTCTATCTACTAATCTACTGATCAAAATCTCATGATCAGATAATCTTCCTTCTCTTTTCAAGAATCCACCAGGGATTTTTCCTGAAGAGGCAAACTTTTCTTGATAGTCTACTGATAAAGGAAGGAAGTCAACATCTTCTTTAGCATCTTTTGATGCAACTACTGTGGCAAGTAACATCGTGTTACCCATTCTTACTACTACCGATCCATCGGCTTGTTTCGCTAATTTACCCGTTTCAATCGTTATGATTTGTCCATCAGGCATTTCGATGGTTTTTGTAATTACGTTCAGCATAAATATTTTTTATATAACAGCGTGGGACATTTTAAGATAACTAACAGCATTTAAATAAAGATAGGAAAGGAATTCTATGAACTCCCTTCCTATCTATTCATTTATTACTTACGTAAACCAAGTTCAGCAATAATTGCTCTATATCTTTCAATATCATTCTTGAAAAGATAGTCTAACAAGCTTCTTCTTTTACCTACTAATTTGAGTAGTCCAGTTCTTGAAGAGTGATCTTTTTTGTTACTCTTTAAGTGTTCTGTGAGGTGAGCGACACGATAGGTAAAAAGTGCGATTTGTGACTCAGGAGAACCTGTATCACTTTTTGACTTTGACCGACCATGATTCTCAAATAACTCTGTCTTCTTATCATTTGATAAATACATGCTTAGCTAAAATTTAATAGTATAACTTAAAACTGCCGCAAAGGTAACTTATAAGCTGTTATCAAACAAGTTAGGCTGTTTTTAAATCTTCCTCCTCCTCAACCTCTTCTTGAGATCTCCCCAAAACGAAACATAGAAATCTGCTTCAAAAAGCCTCGAATCATTTCTCGCTTGTCTTAAAAAGAACAAACCAAAGGGAAGCAAGACAATATTAGACATCCACATCGCCAAAAACGGATCCATGATTCCTTGCTTTCCCCACTTGTCACCAATGGTGTTGAGGGTGTAAAAAACAAGAAAGAAAACTACCGAGATAATTACAGGCAGCCCTAAACCACCTTTTTTTATAATCGCTCCGATGGGTGCTCCTATTATAAACATTATTAAGCAAGCGAAGGAACGTGATATTTGATGACTGCGAGTAACTTTGAATTTATCTTGATCGCGTTGGATATTAGCCAAGGCACCAATACTTGCTTTAAAGCTTGAAGCATTTTGTCTGGCATAGGTGACCGCTGTATTCAAGACTGAAATGAGCTTGTAATCTGAACTGTAAAAATTATTCACATTTTTCATCACCTCTTCATCTGTTGCCTTCACACTTTTTGGTTTGATAACTTCCTGAGTAATCAAGGCTTCTTCTGTTACTGCAGCGCTATCATAAAGAACTGCCTCTTCACTGGCACGCTCAGATTGTACTGCATAGTTTGTACGCTTTGCATTTTTAACGGAATCGGGCAATCCCCTGTTCCTTCTTGCTTGACGGCTTGACTCGCCAGATTGACGTATTTTTTCTATCTCTTCAGGCAGGCCTACTTTTTTTACGAAGTGATAACGGAACGTATTACCCACCTCTCTGAACAACCTGTTTTGTGTATTTAACAAATCTAAGTCCATCGAATCGATACCCGAATTCAGGCCAGCCCTAGTTTGAACGAGCCGACTTCTGCCAAACAACGCTTCATCTGTGTCCCCCATATCAAAAGAAGACAAATCAAAAATGATTTTGCTTTCACCGAACTTATTTCTTGTGAATTTCCCTCCCGAAATTTTTTCGCTGTAGGTTTCTGCACCATCCTCATCATACTTTACCCCATTGTAAAGTTCAAGCGCCAAGTATCTTTGGTTCATGAAAGAATACATTCGCCCAGAATCAGCTAGAATCACTTCTTTGTTGCCCCTGTTATTGCGGTTAGTATGATCATAAATAATGATATCTCGCAATCTCTCATCATCTACCTTATCGTTCACTTTAATGCTGTAACCAGGGATTCCTCCATAAAAAACACCTTCACGAATGTCAAGTGCAGGTTTTTTGGTCCTCATATCCCACAATAGACTGTAGGTTTTAAGGTTGGTCTTAGGGACAAGAATGGTGTTAGAATAATAGGTGAAGCCAGTAAGGATGAGCACAAAAACAAAAATCGAAGCCAAGGATCTAATGAGAGAAATACCCGAACTTTTTATAGCGGTTAACTCAGAATGCTCCCCCAAATTCCCAAAAGTCATGATAGAACTTAGCAGTATGGCTAGAGGAAAGGCATCTGGAGATGCTGAAATAGAGAAGTAGGTAATGAGCTCACCAAATACTGAAAAGCTCAAACCTTTACCCATGATCTGATCGAAATACTTTAGCAATGTAACCAGCAAAAGTATAAAGTCCACAACGATCAAGGTAAGCACAAATGACCCAATGAAGGAGCCAAAAACCAGTTTATCAATTTTCTTTATTCTTAGCATTGCGCGGTTTGAAAGACAAATATCATGCCTTCAAATTGACAAAACAAATGATAAGTATGGTTTGGGTTTTTTAACCTCCGATTATTTCTTTGAGACTATGAACAATGTTTTCCCATAAGTCTTGTTGCTCTTCTGGATCGTCTAAGTCTGAGTAATCCGTAATTTGCAGAAAAACAGACTGCGTTAATTCGCTCAACATTAATCTTAACTCTATATAATCAGGGTCATCTTTGTCTTCGTCAGTCTTCGGTAGAAACTCAAACTTCACAAAATGATTTGTCTTTTGAGCTGCTTTGATAGCGCGATGCTCTTCCCCATCATACAAAAATATGAATACCTTGTCCTCATTGATATTTGCATCTTCTGCAAACCATTGTGCAAGACCACTAGCCGTGCTCAAATAGGGATAAAGTATTTTTGTTGAAGCGTTAACTTCAAATTCAGTTACAAACTTGTTTTTTGCCATAGTTCAAAAAATCTTGATTCGATCAATATAGAATTAAAATTGGAGTCCCGCAAACCTAAATTAGAGTGAAGTCCTATCTCAGAAATAATCCTTTTAGATCAATAATGATTTAATCAAGTCTATTGTTTTCAAACATTTTTAGACTTGATTCGAAAATTGCATAAAATTCTTCAGATTCGTGTTGTATTTTCTTTTTTGTAATTCGTATCTTTGCACTCCGATTTCAAAGGCGAGGTAGCTCAGTTGGTTAGAGCGCAGGATTCATAACCCTGAGGTCACGGGTTCAACTCCCGTCCTCGCTACCAAAATTAAACCACTTCATTTCAGTATGAAGTGGTTTTTTTATGCCCTCTTTTCATCTATCAATCGATTCTCGCCAACGCTGCACTTCACCCTTTACAAGAAATATAATTTGCTTTCAGCACTATTTTTCAGTAGATTATATATCAATTATAAAATAATTCCACCTATTCAATTTTAAGCCCTATGAATTTCAAAGGAGTAAAAGTACCCGAACCGCCAAAAGGCGTGCAACAGTATCGACCCGTAACAGACTACATGACGAAAGAGGTAATTTCTTTTAGTCCAGAACAAAGTATTACCGAAGCAATGGATCTATTTTTAAAAGAAAGAATTTCTGGTGCTCCCGTAGTTGATGATCAAGGAAAAATTATCGGAGTTCTTTCTGAAATAGATTGCCTGAGAATCATGGTAGACGAGGCATATCATAACTTACACCATGGTAAAATAACGGTTTCAGCATACATGAGTAATAATGTATCGACTATATCAATGGATATGGATGTCCTTGATTGTGCTCAAAAATTTCTTAGAACTCACTACAGACGCTTCCCTGTTGTGGACATTCACGGGAAATTGAAAGGACAAATCAGCAGAAGAGATATTCTTCAGGCCACAAGGGATTTAAAAACTTCATCTTGGTGATCCCTACTCATCTCATCACCAAAGATCTTTCCACTCTGTGTACTTTTGGAACGAAGCTTTAGCAAAAGGACAAAGTGGTAAGATTTTTATCTTTATTTTCGCTTACATGAGCAAGGGCACTCCACAGTAGTTCTAGCCCTTTTCCCTCAAGACGCCCATCCACTTCGTTGTGGTCTATGATGATCACCTGAGTTCCCGCTTTAAACTAAGTCATTTCAGATGGTCTTTTACCTTCTAATCCACAGTAGAGGCTGCCCTTTGAATCAGGTGATTGATGTGGGATCAAAATATTTATACCGATCAATTTCAAATGAATGGCCTCATTCAGCGTGAATTGATAAAAAGCGATACCACTGTTGAATTTCACAGTCGTTATTGAACAAAAAAAAAGTCCCGATTTCTCGGGACTTTTTGCGGAATGGACGGGACTCGAACCCGCGACCTCCTGCGTGACAGGCAGGCATTCTAACCAACTGAACTACCACTCCAATTTCTTTTAAAATTGTTCCTTTCGTTTAAGGTGATGCAAAAGTAGTATTCTGTTTTCGATTTACAAGCATACTCAGGTAAAAAAAGTGTCTATTTTTTGAAATAAAAGCGAAGTGTTTGGTGATGAGCGAAATAGCAACGCTTCAAATTTTAGTACAGCCCTACAAAATATCCGGTTCAATCATTTTCGTACCTGAATACCCTCAAGAAATTGATTAGTTCACGCAGAAATAACACTCTTCTTATTCAAGTGGCATTGAGGAGACTTTTTAATTTGGCTAATTTAGTCATCATTTAAAATCAACCTCATGAAAAAACTGACCACAGCCTTCCGTTTTATCTTTTTGTTTACGCTGACATTCCTTGTTACACTTCAAACCAATGCCCAAGTTTCGGATACATTCGAAATGCTAGATGTTTTCGATTTAGAATATGTTTCTGACCCTCAAATCTCACCTGATGGAAAGAAAGTGATTTACGTTAGAAACTTCTCCGACATCATGACTGATAGAAATTTATCTAATCTGTGGATTGCTGATTTTGATGGTGCACAGCATCGCCCACTCACCACCGGTGAGCACAATGATCGTTCTCCCCGATGGTCTCATGATGGACAAAAGATTATTTATACCTCCAACAAATCGGGTAAGTCTGAGATTTACCTGCGCTGGATGGATTCTACCGAAGAAATGGTTTTAGTCAACAGCGAAAAATCACCTTCTAGTGTTACTTGGTCGCCAGATGACAAACATTTAGCCTTTACTATGTTTGTTCCGAAAGCTAAGCCCTCTCCTATTAAAATGCCTGCCGCCCCAAAAGGTGCTACTTGGAATGCCCCTCCAAAATATATCGATGCCTTAGGTTGGAGAAGTGATGGCATCGGTGAATTAGCTGGTGGAAATCAACAATTATTTACCGTGCCTGTTGCTGGTGGCACTCCTCGCCAATTGACCGATAGCCCTTTTGATCATGGCAGTGCCGTTTGGGGGAAGGATGGAAAAAGCCTTTATTTCAGTGCCAATATGAGGGCGGACAACGAAATTGAAGGTTCTGATTCAGATATCTACTCTATTTCAGTCAGCACGGGTAATCTAACTAAGTTGACCAACCGTTATGGCCCTGATGGCAACCCGACCATTTCTCCTGATGGTAAGAAAATGGCCTATCTCGGATTCGATGATGAGTACCGAGGGTATCAGATCAATCGTCTATACTTGGCCAATATTGATGGCTCGAATAGCGAACTTATCTCTGGAAACCTTGACCGTGATGTGAGCAACATTACTTGGTCGGCCGATGGAAAGGGTTTGTATTTTCAGTATGTAGACAAGGCGCATACCAAAATCGCTTACATGACCCTCAAAGGAAAAGTGAACGATATTACAGCAGGTTTGGGCGGAGTCTCCCTCAACAGGCCATACACTTCTGGTGATTTCTCCATCGCAGCTAATGGCAATTATGCCTACACCTGGGCTGAGACTATTGAACCCTCTGATTTAGGCGTTGGGAACGATGGCAAGAACAAAAGGATCACAAAGGTAAATGAAGACCTATTCGATTATAAAAAATTAGGGAGCGTTGAAGAGATTTGGTACAAGTCATCAGTCGATGGGCTTGATATTAATGGATGGATTGTGAAACCCGCTGATTTCGACCCAAATAAGAAGTACCCTTTGATTCTAGAAATTCATGGAGGCCCTTTTTCGAGCTACGGCCCTACCTTCTCAGGTGAAATTCAATTGATGGCGGCTGCGGGTTACGTGGTGATTTATACCAACCCAAGAGGCAGCACGAGTTATGGTTATGACTTTGGAAATCAAATCGACAAAAACTATCCAAGCAAGGACTACGATGATCTAATGTCTGGAGTGGACGAAGTCATTAAAAGAGGTTATATCGATGAGAGTCAATTATTTGTTACCGGAGGTTCTGGTGGTGGTGTGCTTACTTCATGGATTATAGGTAAAACCAATCGATTCAGAGCGGCCGTGGTGGCTAAGCCTGTGATTAACTGGTACAGCTGGGCTTTGTATTCCGATATGTCTGCTTTTGCGACACGCTATTGGTTCGACAAAAGGCCTTGGGAAGATCCTGAAACTTATATGAAGTATTCTCCGATTTCGTTGGTAGGCAATGTGACTACACCTACAATGTTGCTGACTGGAGAGTCTGATTTAAGAACTCCCATTCACGAGTCGGAGCAGTATTACACCGCCCTGAAACTACAAGGTGTGCCGACCGCTATGGTGAGAATACCGAATGCCTATCATGGCATTGCCTCATCGCCAAGCAAATTGATTGCGAAGGTGGCTGCGATATTGACATGGTTTGATAAGTACAAAGAAGAACCCACAAGATTAAATATGAAGAAATAGCATGAGGTTGAAGAAGCTTCAAAAGTGAATTAATGGGAGAATCCCTTTAACAGGCAGCCCCTGAAACGTGTTCAGCGGGCCTGCGCTGATCGTTCGTGGCTCGTCCCTTTTATGGATATTAATTATGGTCTTGATGAAAGCTGAGCCTAACAGACTCTCCGTTATGACCTAAAGATATTTTTGACTCATAAAAATGATGCAAGCTTCCAATTCTGTAGTATCTATTTCTAACTTAATCATAAACTATTCTTGTATATCTCGGCATATATCTAGTTTCACCTCAGTAGTTTTCTTGTTGACCTTTATCACTAATTGCGAGGTTTGATAAAGAAGATAAGTTTTTAAAATAGTTACTTTTTGCTTCGTGTTTTGACCACATTATACCACTGTTCCTTTCAATCAAAAAATCAGATAGCGGATAACTTACGACACGTTTGCGCTCCTTGGTATTCAAGGCCAAATAGCAAGATGAGAACCGTTGATCATATGGTACTCGTGAGCTTAAAGAAGTTTCAATTACACATGGGTGTTCTAAGTATGAAATTTCGCCTAACAATACATTCAAGTACAATAAACCCGAAGCGAGCGGCATTGTATTAAAATCGTAAACCCTAAGCCCTAAAATTCAATTACCCTCTATGTAAGCAAAACCACTCGCTTCTGCGGACCATTCTACATGATGCTGGTCATTTTTCAGCTGGAGTTCATACGTCTTCAGCTTAACTCCTTCAGCATTAATCAAACCTCCGAGCTGACACTTAGATAACGTTGTAGCCTTTCCTTGATAGAATCTTATATGCATTACCAGAGTAGTTGTTTTCGATGATCTCCCCAATCGTCCCTGCTCCATCAGTTATACATTTAGTCCAAAAATTAAATGATAAATTGAAAATAGTAATCATGAGCAGCGAAAAGGTTGATGTCCATGTTTTTTAATTAAATAGAGAGAGTAAGGCGTATTTTTTTATTCGATAAAAAATTTGCGCTTACTTAATTCGGTTGCAAAAACACGGCCCTTAACTGGCTGTAGCCAATTCTTAACTCCCAGGCTTCGGAGATAACCATCTATGACCCCGAAGGCTTAGGGCTTCTTTCCCTGAGTTCACGAAGGGTCTAGCGTTTAATTGTAGTTCCTTCGCAGGCTCAGGGTAAAAAGCGATAACATTTTTGATTTGATAAATAATGAGTTGAGAACTAAATAAGTCACCCTATAATTTTTATCACCGTGGGCTCATAAATCCTTCCTCATTTTGGGTTCACCCCTTATCAAGTTCAAGTAGTCCGTTCGTCTTTATTATTGCGACTAATCATAGCCATGATCATAAGTTCACTTCTTCAACCAGTACTTGCCCAAGTGGCTATTCCTTCTTGGAATCAAAATCCAATCCTTTGCACGACCATCAATAAACCTGACCCCCTCTTTAGTGTAGATCGCATCTTCTTCCATTGCAATTTGAATCTTCTGGTTTCCGAACGCTGCAATAGGAATTTTCGCATTTAACTCAATAGAGTAAGCCGTGTTCACATACAATGGCCATTCTGCTGCTCCTTCCATGAACTCTTGTTTTTCTGAAAGTCCTATTGTGGGGCCAGCACCATGACCATGGTATCCGATAGGATGAGAATAGAGTGTGCCGTCAATGCCTTCCGATTTCATTTGTGCCAGTGCGCCCAGCGTAAGGTCGTTACCGGTTTTTCCTGTGGCAAACTGAGCAATCTGGATATCTTGTAAACGGTTGGTGACGGCAAGGGCTTTCTTTAGGTAGTCAGGCACATCGGTTTCTCCGGGTCTTAACACATAAGCGTTCTCTTGCGTGTCGGTGTTCAATCTCAAATAAGTAATTCCGAAATCACACCACAACAAGTCGCCATGTTGAATGACCTCTTCATCGTTTCTATAACTATTGACAATATTCTTATCCTTATCGTACCGTTGAATGGTGACTGATGGAAAAAACCATGTGGTCAATTTTAATTCACGAATGCGTTCCCTCATCCACCATCGCACGTCTGTTACTGTTGTCGCTCCCGGTGTGATCACCTCCTGAGAAAAAGCTTCCGCAATGATAGCGTGTGCAATATTACCTGCTTGTTCGTACAGCGCAATTTCACGTTCTGTTCTGGTTTCCAACCAACGCACAGCCAGTCCACCGCCTTCAACGATCCGGCTTTGGTATTTTTCTGGCAAGCGTTGCATCAGGTTGCGATAATCTGTCGTGGCTAAACCATCTGCATGTTTAAAGGTCTCTGAAATATTGAGTGAGAGTTGCTTAGGGTCCTTTTCTGCGATCAAAGTAACCAATGCATTCCATTGATCATCTTCATACCATTTGGCCGGACTTTCTTTTGGTGTCCATGCGCTGGTATAGCCCGGCATGCCGTGCTTTTGTATGTAATAGCGCTCCACCGGTGCTCCGGGCGTGGGTTGATAAAAAGCAATGATGGTTCTGCGCCTGGCATTGATCCACGTGGACGGCCGCATGGACCAAAACACAGGGTCTTCATTGTACTCTCTGGTGATGATCAGCCACATGTCCACCCCTTGTTGTTCCATTAATGGGGGCAATAAGTTGGTCAGGCGGTCTTCGAGAATTTCATCCATTACCACGGCTTGTTCCTTCATCGGAAGCACATCGGGCATTTGTTGCTGACCAAAAACAGCCAACGTAGAAAAGATTAGGAGCAGAAAGATGGAGTAGCGTTTCATCATCGGGTTTAGATTATTTTTATGAATGTGCTAAAATGTCCCACTTTTTACAACAGAAATTATGTCAACGGGTGAATCAAAAGCCGTCATTGCGATTCCGACAAAGTTGGG
>JBLIES010000103.1:0-12364 GCA_047633135.1 Roseivirga sp. | reverse complement strand
TTACAAGCGAAGAACTTAGCCAGAAACGGTACTAAAGAACTGTTATTAATTGCTCAGGACTCCACCTACTATGGCCTTGATATCTATAAGAAGAGAAGCTTAGCTGAGTTAATGCAGCGCTTGTCAGATGTAGAAGGCATTGAGTGGATTCGCCTTCATTACGCTTTCCCAACAGGCTTCCCTATGGATGTTTTAGATGTGATGGCTGAACGAAGTAATATTTGCAACTACATTGATATTCCTCTTCAACACGGCTCTACTAAGATGTTAAAATTAATGAGGAGAGGAACGACAAGAGAAAAAACCGAAACTTTAATCAACGAAATCAGAAATAGAGTACCAGACATTGCCATTCGTACTACGCTTATCGCTGGACATCCTGGCGAAACGGAAGAGGATTTTGCAGACATGGTCGACTTTGTGGAAAAATCAAAATTCGATCGCCTAGGGATTTTCACTTATTCGCATGAAGAAAATACCCATGCCCATTCTTTCGTGGATGATGTTCCTGATGAAGTAAAGCAAGAACGGGCCAACCAAGTAATGCAGATACAAGAGGAGGTTTCAAACGAAATCAATCAGCAAAAAATTGGAAAAACTTTCAAGGTGCTGATTGACAAAAAAGAAAGTGGCAGCTACTTTGGCCGAACAGAACATGATTCGCCAGAGGTTGACAACGAAGTGATTATTGATGCGAAAGCGCATTACCTTAGAGTCGGTGATTTCGTGGATGTAAAAATTACAGATGCCACAGAATTCGATCTTTATGGAGACCCGATTAAAGTTGATTAGCCCTTCAAATCATGCTGCGACCCCTTCCTATAAGAACGGGTTGGCAGGTTTGAAATCTGTTGTTACTTGCTGTATCA
Source organism: Roseivirga sp. (assembly GCA_047633135.1). Classification (GTDB taxonomy): domain Bacteria; phylum Bacteroidota; class Bacteroidia; order Cytophagales; family Cyclobacteriaceae; genus Roseivirga. Next base: position 11,495 of record JBLIES010000103.1, on the reverse strand, counting down.
TTATCTTTTGTAATTAGAAACTATGGCTGTTCAAAACACATCGAAAGTTTTATTAAGTAAAATTCCTTTTGATCAAACCAACAGCTTTTCAAAGTCATTCCTAGACTATATAGGAGGAAAAAATGCCCTTGAGCCTTACTATAATCGGTTACCCACAATCGATAATTTTAAGGCTCAAATTGCTGAAAAATCCTTCAGTCAAGAGTCGCGTAATATTTTGTTTAACACACTAACCGAGCAATATGCTGGCTTCGACATTAGTGAAAGCACTGCCTTAAATATTGGCCAACTCAAGTCAGAAAAAACCTTTACCATCACTACCGGTCATCAGCTTAATATATTTACCGGGCCACTTTATTTCATTTATAAGATCGTTACGGTAATCAATGCTTGTAAAGACCTAAAAGCAGCCTACCCTGAATATAATTTCGTACCCGTTTATTGGATGGCCTCCGAGGATCATGACTTTGAGGAAATCAGCTATTTTAGATTTAATGGTAAAAAATTCACTTGGCAAACGGAGCAAAAAGGAGCAGTCGGTCGCTTCAATCCAAAATCTTTGAAGCCTATTATTGATAGCTTACTTCATCTGCCTGACTTTTTCACCGAAGCCTATTTAAAAAGAAAAAACTTAGCAGAAAGCGTACGCCATTATGTTAATGCGCTCTTTGGAGATGAAGGGCTTGTTGTGTTAGATGCCGATCATAAAGCGCTTAAGAAGCAACTCATTCCAGTAATGCTTGATGATGTTTTTAAACATTCGGCAAATAACTTTGTGAGTGAAACAACCAAAGAGCTACAAGCGCTGGGGTATTCCACTCAAGTTTTCCCACGGGAAATCAACTTCTTTTACCTTAAAGGCGACATCAGAGCAAGGTTGGTAAAAGAACAAAACCAGTATACCGTTTTAGATCACGACATCCATTTTACTGTTGATGAACTTAGGGCAGAAATCAATCAAAACCCTGAAAACTTCAGTCCTAATGTTGTGCTTCGCCCACTCTACCAAGAGATGATATTGCCAAACTTGGCTTATGTCGGTGGCCCTTCAGAGTTAGTGTATTGGCTTCAACTGAAGGATGTATTTGCCCATTTTAGTACCGCTTTCCCTATCCTTCTGCCTAGAAACTTCGCAGGAGTAATAACGCCTAGAGTTATTGAGAAAATAGAAAAGGCTCACCTTACTTTTGAAGATATATTCAAAAACGAGCTGGAGTTGATCAAAGAAAAGGTGCAGGAAAACAGCAGCCATAACCTCTCATTACAAAACCAAAAGGTAGAATTTCAATCCCTCTTTGCAAAGGTGCAGCGCCAGGCACTTGCTGTTGACACTTCACTAGATAAGCTGATTGCCGCTGAAAGTCAGAGAATGATTAATTCGCTGGCTAAAATCGAAAAGAAGATTTTAAAGGCCGAAAAAAAGAAACAAGAGGTATTGATTGATAGAATAGCTTCAATTAAAGAAAACCTTTTCCCTGGAGGAAGCCCTCAAGAACGGAAAGACAACTTCTTAAACTTCTATCTCAGTGATCCTGACTTCGTAAAAAACTGCTTACATGCATTCGACCCATTCGACTTTAGATTTCATCTGATTGCTGCTCATGAATAAGCAAGTGCTCAGGGAAATGTTCTTGGAAAAGCGTAAAACACTTAGTTCAAATGAGCATGCCTTGAGATCAGACAAAGTGAATGACTTCGCAATTCAGTTCATCAAGGATCGACAAATTAAATCGATTCATCTTTTTATGCCGATAGAAAGGCAAAGGGAAGTTGACACTCAAAGTATTTTTGAATTTTTACAAAAATCAGCAGCACATCGGATTATTCTGCCAAAAGTTAAGACAGAGACAAACGAGCTAATTCATATTGAATATGGAATTGAAACAAAATTACTTAAGGGAAAATACGGCATACTAGAGCCTTCAAACGGCAAACTAATCGCCCCTAAGCGTATAGATTGTGTCTTTATTCCCCTCATTAGTTTTGACAGGTTGGGACACCGAATTGGTTACGGAGGTGGTTACTACGATAAATTTTTATCTCAATTACCTGAATCAAGTTTAAAAGTTGGCTTATCTACGTCAACTCCGCTGGATTTGATCCCTTATATTGAAGACCATGATGTTCGCATGGACTATTGCATCAACCATCAGGCTACCTATTTCTTCAAATAAAAAAGGCCACACTTTACAGCGCGGCCTTTAAAATCTGATTTCTTCGTTTACCTGCTTTGCTTCACTAGTTTAAGCGTCTCCGCCCTTAAGTCATTCGATACATTAAGGATATAGAGCCCATCAGGCTTGTTAGTTAAATCAATGGTGAAAGGAATATTACTACCGAAAACCGATTGCTCACCCACTGAAATCTGATTCCCATTGCTATCAACTACTTTGTAAGTAAAGCCTTTAGAAAAATCTGCCCCTAAATTAATGGTGAAAACCCCTGCAGATGGATTCGGCTTCACCGTAGAGGTCACTTCGAAAGGACTATCAATGGCGGCTACCACATCAAAAGTCAAAATTACTTCATTTGTAAATGCCACTGGGCCTAATTGATCAAAAACCTCTGCTTTATAGGTACCCGCCTCGGAAACAGTTAACTCACTATTGTTGGAACTTGGTATTTCAACATTATCTTTCGACCAACGATAACTAAAACCTGCCCCTGAAGTAAACGAAATATCTGCCCGTAAAACTGCCGAGCTTTCGCTTGTTATTGAGTAGTTGATTTCGGTATGAAAACCTACATCGTAGCTGGCTACAAAAACGCCATTCCCGTGTGTGGCAACTACAACCTCACCATCTATGGGTCTTACTTTGATCATATTAACAACAGCGCTACCAATAATATCCTCTGCTTGTTTTACCCAAACCGTCTGATTACCTGCTAAACTGCTTGCCATGTATAGCCCAGTAGAAGTACCTACAAAAACTAATTCCCCAGCACCATTTGGTAAAATCTCTATTGACCTGACGGAAGGGCCTGTGCCAGAACCGTCAGTATTCTCTTCTAAATTTCCAGCAATTGAAGCCCAAGAACCTCCACCATTCTCTGAAAGCCAAATACTAACCACACCATAGTTACTGAAGGTCACAAAAACTCTATCCGCATCTCTAGGGTCTACGGCAATACTTGAAATCGTCCCACTTGGGAAGTTAGTGCCACTCACATTTGTAACATCATTGAAATTTCTAGTGTCCGCAACTTTATGAATCACCCCGCTTCGAGCCCCAAAGTATAACACACCTTCGGGTTGTACAGAAGAAGCCAAAGCAGTTACGAATATTCCAGAAATAGCAACAGGCGCTAATTGCTGCCACTCACCGTCTCCAGGGTTTTCCCTGATATCATCTGTAAAGTAAATCTTGCCTTTAGCCCCCACAAAAAGTTTATCTTGATTAACTCTGTCGTAAATGAAGGGGTTATTAAATAAGAACTCATCGCGATCGTTACTTGGTGAAATTACACCGGCTTGTTGAAAAGTCGATCCGTCTGACTCGTACCTAAACATTTGGCCTTCTTGAGATGATACATAAAGAGAATTGTAGGTGATTCCGGCAAATGATCCATCGCCACCGAAAGCCTGTACCCAATCGTCTATCGGATCATCCGAAAAAGTAACCCAAGTCCCATTATCCTGCATTCCACCTATAATCGCTGGGTTTCCTCTCTCATTACGGGGGTAATCAATCGCAAAAAATTGAGAAGTGACATATCCATTATTGAGTGATGTCCAAGTAACAGGAGCATTGCCTGTGTTCGCTAAATTATCAGACGAGAAATGAACACCTCCGTCAGAGCCAGTGAAAATACTGTTGGGAGTTGACTTAGGAAAAGTAACTACGTGCAAGTCAGGATGATGATTTAGGTAAGTTGGAAAACTCTCACTATCTCCATCTTCTAAATATCCTCCAATATTCTTGTTTGTTTCTTTTGATGTAAAACCGTTGGAAGAACGCGTCAAGTTAGTCCCCCCAACGAATACAGTGTTAGGGTCAGTCGGATGAGATTCAACCACTAAATTGTAGCCCCCTTGAGCATTAAAGCCTTCTCCGGAATCATCTGAGACGTCTAAACCATCGGTAAAATTAGTCCAAGTATCAGCAGAGCGGTCGTACTTAAATAAAAATGTAGTTCCCAAGGCGTAAACAAAATTTTCATCGGTCTTATCGAAAGAGAGAACAACCCGCGAGAAAACCGTTGGGAAGCTGGAGGGAGGCGTTAGTTTGGACCAACTGACCCCATCATTTGAAATAAAGATCCCTTCTGGACTGCCTGCGGATGTCCTTGAGTTATTTGAAATAGAAGCGACCACAACCCCTGTAGGTGAAACAGCGACATCGGTAAAATTTTGATTTGCACCATCCACTTCTCCAACGCCTAAAACATCCTCAGTCGTAGCAAAGTCATCTACAGTCCTAATAATTTGGCCTAAAGACGCTACATAAATTTCAGTCTGATTAGTATTGGAGATATCGATTGCCAAACGATTTACAAGACCGTAACGCCCTAGATTAACATTATTCCCAATGGTTGTACCCGGTATTACATTCCAAGATTGTCCATTGTCTGTTGATCGATACAAACCATCACCAAGGTAAAATGCCCCTGATGCAGATGCAGAGTTCCCAAAAAATTCGCCTGTTCCAAAGTACCAGTTTTGAGTTTTTCCATTTCTTTCATCCTGAACTAAAGTTGTTATGGATTGAACTAACCCAGGACTTGTTGTTCTTGACCAACTCACCCCTGCATTTGTACTTCTCCACATCCCACCAGATACGCCACCCGCCAAAAGGTTACTTTCATTCGATAGATCTATTCCGAGCGCACGTGTTCTTCCTCCAATATTAAAAGGACCATAGCTAGCGAAATCACGAGCATTAGAATGAGAAACCCCATTCACAGCAGAACGAATATTGAAAAAATTGTCGTTAAGCTCTTCAATTTGTTCTGAAAACAGCAACTCTTTTCCTCTAATATTAAAGGGGATCAGACCTGTAGTTGGATCCTTCAGCATCTCTAGTTCTTCTTTTATCCTCTTCAAGGGATTCTCTGATTCAGCATCTCCTTTAAATTTCAGTTCGTCTGGAATTTCTACAAGACTTAATATTGACTTCGGTTTAACTTGAAAGTCACCGCTGTGAGATGAGCCAAAATAACCCACCCCTAAGCATAAGGCGAGGAGCCCAATTACCATAAGACCTCTGAATTTGTATTTAGACATTTAATTATGTTTAAGGTGCACTGTGATTTTTTGTTAACTCCTGGACAGGTAATTAGACGGCATTTACTTACTCTTCTTCAAAAGTTTTGATGTTATCATCCCCTGCCCTATTGCAAGTTTGAAGATATAGAGACCGTCTGAAAAACTTTTTAAGTCAATCCTGATTTTATCATTGTTGTTATAGAAAGGTCTTTGATCAGACAAAAGCACTTCTCCACCTAAACTAATAACTTCGTACCTAAAGGGCTTTGCAATCTCTTTTGATAAGACTATTTCAAAGACTCCTGAAGAAGGATTTTCCATTAATTGAATTGTTAAATCCTTAAAAAAAGGATCGTCAATGCTCGTTACTAAATCGAGAATCGTGTAAGTCTGATTCGGTTCTATACCCCCGTTGAATCGATTTCCGTTTCCATCTTCAATATTATTAGTAGACTTTATACTTAGCCCAAGACTCCCATCTTCTTCTATCGCAATTAAACTAACCAGGTAAATGGAAGTTGACAATGCCGAAATTGAACCAAAAGTAGCGCCAACTGAAGTGGCCGATAACTCAAAGTCACTAAGGTCTACATTTCCGACAGGCGAACTAAAGGCCACCTCAAAAGTGACTTCTGATAAATTAGTGACCTCATCAGTTGGAGAAGACCTATTAATACTGGCATCTGGTCCGGCTGATGAGTCGAATGTATATGTTTCTTCAGAAGAAATTACTCCTGTAAAAATATGCCCTACTGGAGTTTCTATATTGTTGCTTGAAACGACATTCACATCAATGGTTCCATTGGCAGTTAAACCAGAGACCGACAATAAGTATGAACTAGCAGATTCTTCCGTCAGCGTTGTTGTTGTTCCTCCAGTTGTATTGGTGACCAATTCAAAGTCTGTGATTTCAACATTAACAACATCCTCGGAGAAAGTAAGGATGAAAGTCACTTGGCTTTGGTTAACCACTTCGATGGAAGGTGCACTTCGTTGGATAGCAAGCGATGGTGCCAATTCAGCATTTAGGGTAAACGTTTCTTCACTAGTTACATTTGCTGCGAAGGCATTCCCCTCGACATCTGTGATGTTTTGATTTGCTGAGAAATCTAAATCGACCAGCCCATCTTGCGAAAAGCCGCCAATAGTAACAAGATAACTCGAGGATGAACTAGACTCAACGCCAAGGATACTAGCCGAAACTGAGTTTGAAGAAAGGTTGAAATCAGAGGCGTCAACCTCCACCACAGGTTCATCGAACAAAATAGAAAAAACAAGCTGATTTCGATTCGTTTCTTCTACCGCAGGGTTAGACCGGCTTATTGATGATGATGGCGCAGTTTGGTCAATAATTGTATAGGTTTCAGAAGTAAGAATAGTACCAGCAAAGGCATTACCGAATTGATCGGAGATTCCTGAAGCATCATTCACCGTCAACGCTAAAAGGCCTGTGCCTTGTATTCCATTTACATTCACATCATAAATTGAATTAGCACTAACAACGCTAACCGCACTAATTTCACCACTCACTGCTCCTGAAACTGAAAACGAGGTGGACGTTAAACCTTGAACGTCTTCATCAAAAGTTAGCCTAAAAGTGACTTGACTTACTTCAACTTGTGCTTGAGTTGGACTAAACCTTACAATTGAATTCAGTATCGGGGCTGTCTTATCTAAACTAAGATTGATGATGTTCGATAAAGCCACCGGCCCTAATTCATCTGTCACCCTTAGCTGGTAAAGGCCAGGTTCTGTAGCCGTAAGTTCACTACTATTTGCCCCACTCATAGCTTGCCCCTCTTTTAACCATTGATAGGCAAAACCTTCGCCCGCTGTAAAAGAAATGGGACCACGCAAAAGTGCTGTTTGATTGGGCAGGTCTACAGTGTAATTAATACTTGGATTAAGGACAACATCATAATTAGCTTGAAACACTCCGTTACCGTGTGTAGCAGCGACTACATTCCCCTCGGTGTAGTTCACCTTAATCATGCTGACAATCGAGCTCCCGATTACGTCTGCTCCTTCTTGAGACCAAACCGTGTTGTCTCCATCAAGTAGTTCTGTCTTGTACATTCCTAATGAAGTCCCTACAAAATATAGGGCGTCATTTTGTCCATTAGGTAAGATTGAAAAGTATCTAATGGAGGGTCCATTACCAGTTCCATTACTATTTTCTTCTAAATTCCCAGCGATTGAGTCCCATGATTGGCCGCCATTTTCAGAAGACCAAATACTGACAATTCCGTAGTTACTATAAGTAATAAAGACTCTTTCAGCGTCTCGAGGATCAATTGCAATACTACTGACTGTACCAGAAGGTAAATTACTTTTTGTGATATCAACCGCCACTGCTGACTCATCAATATCCGCTACTTTAAATATTTTACCTGTTCTTGTGCCGAAGTAAAGCACTCCTTCAGGTTGAATAGAGGCCGCTAAAGCAGAGGTGAAATCAAAACTAGAAGCCCCTTCTATTGGAATTGTAAGCCAATCCCCAGCGGAAGGGTTGGTTCTAATATTATTGGTATAAAACACCTTGCCTTTTGCGCCAACATATAATCGATCTTGAAACACTGGATCATAAATAAACGGATTCACAAAAAGGAATTCTGAATCGTTAGCACTGGGAGAAATATCCCCTTGAAAATTGTAGCCAGTGCCTGCCTCGTTTAATTCAAACCTCCGCATTTGACCTTCCTGCGCAGAAACGTAAATAGAATTATAAGTAATTGCGTTGAATGATCCATCGCCACCGAGCAAATTTTGCCATGTAAAATCAGCAGTTTTAGAGGTTGATGCCCAAGTACCATTGTCTTGCATCCCGCCCACTAATAGATCATCCCCTCTGTTGAACGGATAATAGTCAATGGCATAAAGTTGAGAAGTTAAGTATCCGTTATTCAAAGATTGCCAAGCCACAGGGTTAGTTGACCCTTCCGCTAAATTGTTGGTAGTCCGATGAACACCACCATCAGATCCTGAAAGCATTTTATTCGCATCGGAGGGATAGAAGGCTAGAGCATGTTGGTCTGGGTGATGATTTGGATACGTTGGGAATCTAGATGAATTATTATCTTCTGCATAACCCCCGATGTTATTCCTTGATGCGCTGGTAGTGAATGCCGCGGTGGAACGTAATAAATTTGTTCCACCAGCGAACACCACAGTACTATCTGCCGGATGGACCGCTGCAATTAAATTGTAGCCCCCCTGGGCATTATGGCCTTGACCTGAATCTGTTGAAACATTGAGGTTAGCAGTAAGCGTCACCCATTCACCAGTACTGATCGTGTGTTGAAGTAAAAAACTTGGCCCTAAAGCATAAAACACATCTTCGTTTTGTGGGTCAAAAGCAATTTCAATCCTTGAATAGCTAGTAGCAAGACCATTGGGTGGATTGATATTCACCCACGTGACACCATTACTGGATTTATAAATTCCTTCTTGAGCATTCTGCCCATTATTCACATTATTAGCAATGGTGGCAATCAATAGCCCTGTGGTCGTTATCGCCACATCAGAAAAACCAAAACCAATGTTATTTGCCCCTAATACCACACTAAAAGTTTCGAAATCATCTGTTGTCCTGATTATTTGACTCAAGGTGGCGGCATACATCTCTCTTTCAGAAGTATTAGAGTTGTCAATGACCACCTCATTTACAATTCCAAAATCACCTAAGTTTACATTATTACCTTGGGAGGTAGCAGCAATCAGCTGCCATGTTAAACCATTATTTGAGGAATGATAAATACCATCACCAAAATAAAAAGCGCCTGTCGCGGAAGCTGAATTTCCGAAAAACTCACCTGCAGCATAATACCAATTATTAGTTTGGCCTGCCCTTTTATCTTGCACCAAGGCTGACACTGCGGGCAATTGATTTACGGTTGAAGTCCTTGTCCAAGTAGCACCTGCGTTCAAACTCCGCCACATTCCACCAGAAACACCCCCTGCTAGAATGACATCCTCATTCGCAATATCTAAGGCAAGTGCTCTCGTACGCCCGCCAATATTAAAGGGGCCTCTGCTTACAAATTGACTGGCAGATGAGCCTTGTTGTCCTGCCATTGAAGAGCGTAAATTATCTCGGCCATCTGCTGTAACAAGCTTTTTGTAAAAGTCTAACTCCTTTAAATGAATTCCCTTTGGGATACGACCAGTGGTCGGATCAACCAACATGTTATATTCATACGCTAATCGCTTTTCAGGATTTTCAAATTCATTTTCATTCCTCAGACCGAGGCTATCTGCGTCAAGGACGCCCTCTAAATCAACAAGGTTTATTGAAACCATGAACCCTTCATTCGTGTGATAAAAATGATTCCAGATCAGCAATGAAGCTGCTAGAATGATCAGAATAGAAAACCGCTTAGAGAAAGTCATGATTTTTAATTTTTGGCCAGTACCACTTGAAGCAAATTACCGAATTTACTAAATGGTGTTTTAACATCAACTGTTACTTCTTGACCCACATCATACCTTACGCTCGAAGGAGTGCTAAGGCTGATCTTTTCATTTATCTTGGGTTCAACAGTAGCGAAGGTGGCGCCAATTTTCACGATTTCTTTCACTGTAAATATGTAAATATTACCCGTAGAAGAGGAGGTCTCTATTGCATCAATAGTGCCCTTTAAGCGAATGGCATCTTTATTCATTGTAGGTACTGTAACCGCTTCCATTCCTTCTGTATTGATAGTAGTAGCCCTTTTATTCTTCTTTTCTGAAGGTTTGCAGGCCAACATAACAAATAAAAGTAGTACTGACGTCACTAGGGTTAGATAAGTCTTTTTAGGTCTCATGATTGATTATTAAAGAAAGACAATATACTACATATCAAAATACCATGAATCTTGAATGAAGAATAAAAAGCCGTGATGGCTTCACTCTCCCACATTCAAACCTCGCACCATTTCCTTTTTCCCTGGGGGACCTGGCAGGGTTTGAACTAATAAATTCAGGGAAGCTAAATCACTTTTAAACTGACCTTGGGCACAATACGTGACTAATACTCCTCCTTTAGACAAGAACCCTACCGTTTTCGCCAAAGTATCAAATGCCCATAACTCTGCCTGTTTGTTTGGAGCGAAGGCATCGAAAAAGATAACATCGAAAGTGCCTTCAGATTCAAACCCCTGCAGCTTTTTCTCAGTTTTTAACATTGAAAAAAACGGACTTAACATAAACCAACCTTCCCATTCAGCATAATGAAGAGCTAAAAAATCTTTCTGGATTTCTGAGCGAGTAAAGAACTGAGAATAATTGAGCGCAATGAAAATGTCTTCTGATACCGGAAATGGCTCAAGGGTAGTAAAGTTAACTTTTACCTCATTTTCTCTTGCCCATTCTGCCGTTAAGACTGCATTAAGACCTGTGCCGAACCCTACTTCTAGCACATTAATTTGTTTTAACTCGGAATTAGACCTTAAGTAATCGAGTCCTTGTTTAATGAATACATATTTTGACTCTTGCACTGCCCCATGGAAGGAGTGGTAAGTTTCTTTGAGATTGGTATTGTAAAGCGAATGAGAACCATCTTCGGTAGTGATGATTTTTAATTCGTTCATCATTTTTGAATCAGCACGGTAGCGAATGCCGCTACCCCTTCTTCTTTACCCACAAAGCCTAACCTTTCAGTAGTCGTGGCTTTGATGGAAATATCTTCTTCCTCCATACCCATTACTTCGGCCAAGCAACGCTTCATTGTTGGAATGTGTGGGTTTACTTTTGGTATTTCTAAGCAAATAGTACTATCAATATTACCAATTGAGAAGCCTTTGTCATGAACCAATTTAACAACATCCCTTAATAAAATCTTACTGTCTATTCCTTTGTATTTCGGGTCCTTGTCAGAAAAGTGAAACCCAATGTCTCGTAGGTTAGCGGCACCCAATAAAGCATCACAAATAACATGAATCAGTACATCAGCATCAGAATGACCTACCGCCCCATGGGTGTGAGGTACAATAATTCCACCAAGCCAAAACTCCCTACCCTCTTCTAATCTATGAACATCGTACCCGAAACCTACTCTGATTTTCATCGCTTTTGTATTTGTTGTTACTACATGTTTTGCCTAAGTAATACCTGGCAATCGCTCGGTTGCACCGAATGATCAGCAGGACTTTGGCCTCTGCCCAATTTTCTTAGCTTTCCTTTTAGTGAAAAATATCCTACCGCAAAGAATGATGCGTTTCGCAAAGCCTACTTTTTAGAGAAATACCTCAACACGGAAGCATTTTCTTTTCTCAATATGTTAATCGCTTGATTTTTAATGTCTTTGGCC
>JBLIES010000102.1:0-12601 GCA_047633135.1 Roseivirga sp. | reverse complement strand
TTTCTTGTATAGGGTCCGCCCCAAGGGTATTTGATTATTTCTCTACCGCCACGAGCAGCATATTCCCACTCAGCCTCTGTAGGAAGTCTAATATTCGGATATCTTTTTTCAATGGGCAACGTGCTTTTGAATGTTGTATTGGGCTGTCCAGCGACCTGGCCTGCTTGCGCTTGCCCTCCTATCTGTCCTGGGCCTCCTAAGCCTTGAACACCACCATCATCTTGGGCATTCCTATTTTTCTTACCACCGAAAAGGCCTCCGCCTCCCGATTCGTCTTCTTCTCTGCCAATGTTTAGGTGTTCTGTTCTCCATTCGGTGAACTTTGCTGCCGATTCCCAACTGATTCCCACTACTGGGTAATCATCGAAGGCTTGATGACTAAAATAATATTGAGTCATCTTATCTCCCATGTGGTAGGCGAATTCAGTATCCCAGACATTAGGATTCGGAGTTACATCTTGTTTTACTTGTTGTGTCCAATACCCTTCATTTGGGTCTTGTGAGATTGTGTCGATGAAGTTCAGAAATTGACGGTACTCGTTATTTGTGATTTCTTCAGAGTCCATTAAAAATGAACTGACCGTTATTTGGCGGTTGAAATTGATTTGCGATGCAGCCACATCTTCATCAGCTTGACCCATATAAAAGGTGCCTCCAGGAACTTGTACCATCCCTAAAGGTGTTTCTTGGAACCAGCCTTCTCTATCAGGAACACCCATTAGCTGTCCTTGATCATTGAGTTGGTCGATTTTACTGCCTCCTCCTCCAAAAAAGCCCTTAAACATCGAACAACTAGATGTTAATGATATGACCATTAAAATCGCAAATCCAGCGTATATTCTCCTCATTGATAACTTAAATTCATGTTTCTACTTAACTGACGCGTTCTTTATGCTATTGCGGAGCAATTAAATAAAGCGCGAAAATTACTATTTTCTTATTACAATTCAAGCGTTGGGGCAAAAATTGTGCAAATGATAACTTTAATATAACCTCTAATCAAAACCTGAATCGTGGTGTCTTTACAACCCTTCTACCCGGAATGGCAGGAGTAGATTTAAAGTTGTAAATCAACATTATTTCTTGTGATGTAGGTTCTTTACTATCTCTGTTCCCAACTATAAAATCAAAAGCATACCCCAAAGTTAAAGACCGATCACTCAATATCTTATAACCAAGCATGAAAGATGCTGATTCTGACTGTCTATAAGCCATACCAACACTCAAATTGTTGTTGTATTCGCCAATAACGCTCACATCAATGTTGTAAGTATTCAGGCTTACCGATTTTAGTAAAACTGTTGGGGTTACACTTATTTGAGGGGTTAATGAATAATCATAACCCAAGGTCAAATAGTAATGTCGATTTAATTGATTGGTAACTTGACTTTCTCCAAAATCAAATTCTGGCCGAAGTAAGTGATTTGAACTCAAACCGCCAAAAAAGTTTCCTTTTCTATAAACAAATCCTACTCCGAAGTCAGGTTTGAGCTGTGATTCTTTTCCAGATCCACTAGTTATAGGATCATTAGGATTGACAACGATGATATCATCAAAATTTAGAGAACTAGAAAACAGGCCAAAATTTAAGCCTACGGTGATAGTTCCACCGTTGGGTAGGTTTACATCTCGCGATAGCGCAGCCTGAACTTGAAGGTTATTGCTTGGCCCAAGATTATCGTTGCTGATGTATATGCCTAGTCCTGACTGAAGATTGCTTAATTGTGTGTTATAGCTGATCAGTTGAGTGTTGGGGGCGCCACCTTGATTCAGGCTACCGTCATAGCCAAACCATTGTGAGCGGTGAATGGCAGTTAATGTAGTGCCATCCCCTGAGCCGGCAAAGGCTGGGTTGTAGTAAAGCTGATTAAACATGTACTGTGTAAATTGGGCATCTTGTTGAGCAGATACCCGAAAAGTACATATTATTAGAAGACCTGATGTGAAGATAAAAGCTCTTGTCATAATCTCTTAACGACAAATCTAACCGAAATATTCAGTAGCGATTGATATATTAAACCTGAACTATTGAATCGATTTAAATGCTGCCTTGTTATTAGTCTATTTTATTCGCCTTTTTAATGTAAAGTTCTAATGCGCCAGTCATAGAAGGGGCATTCGGTAAGGGCGCTTCAATGTCTATAATCAGTGCTGCGTCCCGAGCAGCTTGCGCTGTGGTAGGCCCAAAAACAGCTATTCTAGTGTCGTTTTGTTGGAATTTTAAGAAATTCACAAAAAGCGAATTGATTCCACTTGGGCTATAGAAAGCGATGATGTCATATAACACTTCATCCAAATCTGAAAGGTCGCTGGCTACCGTCTCATATATAATAGCTTCAGTATAGAAGTACTTGTTGTCTGCTAAAAACGAAGGTATATCATCTTTGCGTATATTAGAGCACGGAAATATATACTTCTCGTTTTTGTGTTTCTTTAGTATCTCTATCAGGTCTTGCGCAGTTCTAGATCCTGTAAAAATCTTTCTTTTCCGAACAACGATGTACTTTTGAAGATAATTTGCAGTCTGCTCAGAAATACAAAAATATTTCATGTCTGCTGGGATTTCAACCTTAAGTTCTTTGGCCAATCTGAAAAAATGATCCACCGCATTTCTGCTTGTGAAAATGATAGCCGTATGTTTTAAGAAATCAACTTTTTGCTTTCTGAATTCTTTGACGTTTACTGGATCAACCTGAATGAAAGGACGGAAATCAATTTTGATATTATACTTATTTGCTAAATTATAATACGGTGATTTGTCGTCAGACGGTTTTGGTTGGGAGACTAAAATAGTTTTAACCTCTTTGAGCCTATCCTCTTGTTTACTTATTGCCATACTTACCTTCTTCTTCTAGACTTGGCTATTTATTAATAAGACTAACCCAAAGGTTAAAGGGGTCAGTTCTGTGGCGCAAATGTACGAAAATATATATAACCTTGTATGAGTGTGCTCCCTCAGTAGTCGAATGAAAAGAAGTAAGCTCCTGTAGTAGTAAAAAATTAAGGTGAAAACCACCGCTATCTGCACGAGTTTAGGGTTAGGGATGACGCTCGAAAAGCTGGTAAAGGTTATCAATATTATCATTAAGATAAAAAAGAAGAGCGAAGCATTGACCATATCGACAAAATGCCTCGAAATTACCTGCTTGATATCGAAGAGCATCCCAAAGAAAAGAATTAACAAAAACTTCATGTAAATCATGAGGTTAAGCGCAACACCTAACGCTATCCATTGAATAATAGCGATGGCATAATGATCGACAACTAGGAAGGAAGGTAACTGAGATTTTAAGCCTAGGCTATTCGCCATAAAGAGGGCTACGAATGATGCGCTGAAGGAGTTTAAGGCAGTGAAATAGAGATGTTCGGAACTGAATGGCCTTAAGTTGCTCCCTAAATCCGCTTTTACTTTGAAACCAAATAATTTATTCAATGAAACAAGGTCTTTAAATACTTTTGGAAAAGCCACTTTATAAACGGTATAAGTGCATAGCAAGAGTAGAGAGATTAGTATGAATGCATTTCTACTCTCCATCATTACAAGCTGACCATATACCATCATATTCAAAACCTTGTTGTATAGCCGAAGTGTATTTTCGATTGGTTAAAATTGAAACCACCTGTGCTTTCGGCACTACCAATGGCGTAAATAAAATTAAATACTCCCGAAGTAGTGGCAAAACTAAGTCCTGCCCCTAAACTTACGGCTACTTCGCTTGACTTTGTACGCTGAAAATCTCCTGCGATGTAAGCCAAATCTGAAAACAAAAGCAAATATGAGTTTTCATCAAATAACAACCTACCTTCTATCGTGGTTAAAGCGTATTGAGAGGCAAAAAAGATGTTTTCATTGAATCCTCTTAGGCTGTTTAAGCCTCCCAAACGAAAAGCATCGTTTTCAAAAAGTTGATCGTTGATCTTTAAGCCTGATGATAGTTTGTTGACCAACACAAAATTAGGCTTCCAACGCCAATAATTCTCGATGTCAAATTCAAAGGTGTATTGAAGTGTCTTAAGGTCAAGTTCATCATAAATCTCAGACGGCAGGGCGTTGTTCCTTTGAATGTTTTTATTCCCTGTGGAGGCTTTAATTGTGATCCCCGTCCCTCTAGAAGGTATGAATGGGTCGTTTAAGTTGTTCCAAGTAAAACCGAAACCATAAGAAGTGAGGTCAAAATCGATCGTATTGGGCAAGTTGTCGCCTTCCAGTTGCGGTGTGCCAATTAGGTCAGTTCCTTCGGATTTGGAGAAAACGCTCATGTTAATGTTACCTTCTAAGTTATAGCCCAGCCGTAAATCTAAATCCCGTTTGGTAAAAAGGGTGTCCTGTTTTAAAAAATCAAAACCGAACTCAAAATTTAAGGGGCTTCCAAGCAAATTGGGGTGGGCATATTGAAGGTTTAATGTTTGTGTTTCTTCACTAAGCCTTCTCCAATGTAAGCCAATCTGTTTGCCGCTGCCAAAAGGATTCAATAAATCAATGTCCACTTGGCCCGTTACCAATAGTTGATTCGAGCGGTTAGAATTAGGTAAGAATCCGATTATCGCATCTATTTGATTTACAGGTCTTTTCTCAAGTACTAGATGAACGGTGGCTTCAGCATTCTGAAATGTGAGCGCTGGCGATTCGCTCAGTCTTAAATAGGGCAAACCACGAATGCGTTGCGCTAAGTAGTCAATTTTTCGTTGATCGTAGGCCTTGTTTTGATTAATACCTAGGTAGCTACCAAGGAATCTTGATTTGATGGTGAAGTCACTTTTAATATCAAGGCTATCGAATTTAATTAGGGGACCTAAATCTAAATTCAGGGAGGCCCCAATGTGACCATCCTCAATCTTAAGGGAGTCTAGTTTAAGGCTTGCAAATGGGAAGCCATTTCTTTCGGCATAGGTCAAAAGAAATTTTTCTAGTCGAGCCACTTGTTTAAACCTGAAAGGCTTTGCTTTAAACTGAGCTTCCTTAAAGCCACTTCTCCTTAAAAGAGACCGATCAAGGTTGCCTTCTGAAAGCCTTAACCATTCAAATTTTTCACCAATTAAAATTTTAGCGATGAGTGCGTCTTCTGCTTTATTTAGAGTGACCAGCGCTGCGAGGAGATAACCCTCTGAATGCAATGAAGAAATGACACCTTTAATTGTTTGTATCGCTTTAAGTGAGTCATTGAATGCTGTAGGGTATCTAATTTTATTTAATGGCTCCTCGCTATTATCCACAGTGCTCAATTTTAATACATACTTGGTTTGAGCAGTGACACCAAAACAGAAAATTATGGTGAAGAGTAAGTAATAAATATACTTTAAGTATACCTTCGACATTCAGCAAGATTTATCTTCAAAATTAACAATTCTTTGGCCGGATTATATATTCATATTCCATTTTGCAAGAAGGCTTGCCATTACTGTGATTTCCATTTTACCCAATCGGTAAGCCAAATTGACGATATGATCGATGCTATTTGTATGGAGCTTGACCTGCAAGTCGACTATTTTAATCAAGATCAAGTCAATACGATATATTTTGGTGGAGGTACGCCTTCACTAATGAATGAAGAACACATAAAAAGAATCCTTAAAAAGATTCGCCTGCGCTATCACCTTTCTAGCAACCCAGAAATTACCTTAGAGGCCAACCCAGATGATTTGAATCTAGAACAGTTGACTGTGCTAAGAGGAACAGGAATCAACCGTTTGAGCATTGGGCTCCAGTCGTTCCACGGGCCTCATTTACAGTGGATGAATAGGCAACATACGGAAGACCAATCAGAGAAATGTTTCTATGATGCTCGTGAGGCGGGTTTTGAAAATATCAGCATCGATTTGATTTATGCTTTGCCTGCACCAGACCATGAGCTCTGGTTAAAGGATTTGAAAAAAGCAGTGATGATGCGGCCAGAGCACATTTCTTCCTACTGCCTCACCATTGAGCCGAAAACTGCTTTTGGAAATTGGGTAAGTAAGGGCAAAATGAAGGATGTAGAAGAAGAGTTTGCAGCCGAACAATTCGAAATCCTAACAGAGACACTTAATAGATACGGTTATGAGCAATACGAGATTTCTAGCTTCGCCCAATTGGGCTACGAATCGCAGCACAACAGTAATTATTGGAGGCAAGAAAAGTATTTGGGTATAGGCCCTTCGGCACATTCTTTCAATGGCCATTATAAACAGGCTAATGTTGCGAATAACGCTAAATATTTAAAGGCTTTGGGGGAGGGTTTTATTCCATTTGAGAAGATTATTCTGACCCGAGAGGATCAAATGAATGAATATATCCTCACGAGTTTAAGAACCAAATGGGGCTGCGACAACGAAATTCTAAAGGCGAAATATGGGGTGAACCTCTTGGCCTTGAGAGAGGGTTATTTGTATGATCTTTTTAAAAATGGAATGATTCAAATAGAGGAGAGCTGTATCACCTTAACCAATAAAGGGAAGCTTTTGGCAGATAAAATCGCCTCTGATTTGTTCGTTTTTGATGAGCTTTCTTAAGGCTCTTTCGTGTTAGTTATCCCCCCCCTCCCCCCTGCTGTTATTTGTTTACACACAGAGAGCAAATACCAAGGATTATAGCAGGGAACAATCATGCTAAAACAACATAAATATTTTGATCTTCATTAAGCCGAAGCAGGCTTGTATAGACAGTTTTAGAATGGTGCTGAATAGTACAAAAATCATATAATTGAATTAAGCCATTTAAATGAGTTGAGAACGGGTTTTCTGAAAAGTAGGGAAAGGCCATGCTGAGGGGCATATTTATCATATGTGAATACCGTCTGCTAAGGCAAAAATTGAATACCAAACCTAATTCAAGGACAGCCACGGTAAGAACAGATTATGTACAACTATTATTTTTTTACTCCGTAATAATCGCTTATAAGAACAATTATTTAAGCTTACATTAATAATTGTGCAAACCAATCAAAAAAAATATGGGGTATACAAAAATAATTATCGTGTTTATTGCTGTAATATTTTCAACAAGCTGTACGGTTATTAAACCTGGCGAGGTTGGTGTAAAACAAAAATTAGGAAATTTAAGTGAGGACTATAAAACGCAAGGTGCGATGTGGTTTAACCCTTTGGTGGCGCGAGTTATTGTCACAAATGTACAGATTAGAGATATCGAATTATCATTAAGTCTACCAAGCAAAGAAGGCTTGAGCGTAGAGGCACAGATTTCGATACTGCACCGAATTGATGAGAAAAGTGTACCAAAAGTAATAAGGGACATAGGGTTGAGGTATGAGAATATCATAGCGAATGTTTTCCGCTCAGCTGCTGCAGATGTTTGTGCGCAATACTTTGCAAAAGATATGCACTCAGGTATGCGATCGGACATTGAAAAGGCAATTTTAGAGGATATGTCGTCAACATTGAATTCACAGGGAATTATAATTGAGGCTGTATTGATGAAGAGTATAAGATTACCATTGGGGCTGGCTAATTCTATTGAGTCAAGATTACAAGCCGAACAAGATGCCATGAGAATGGAGTTCGTTTTAAAGCAAGAAAAGTTGGAAGCTGAGCGTAAGATAATTCAAGCTACCGGTGAAAAAGATGCCCAAAAAATTCTTTCAGAAGGGTTAACCGCACAAATTATTCAAATACGGAGTATTGAGGCCTTCTTGGAATTGGCAAAATCGCCAAACACAAAAATAATTATTACCGATGGTAAAACACCCTACTTGATTAATCAGCCTGGAAACTAACTTCATAAATCAGGCTTAGTAGTAAAAGGTCCTTAAGATCAATTGTCTACTGCAGCAACAGGTGCTCACCTCTACTGAGCACCTGTTTTTTTATATACTCCAAATACCTGATTGAGAAGAAAGAGACGGATCAGTTTTGCCCTCTCGTTGTTGATGTGATACCATCTCCTTTTAATCAGTGTTTGTCGCTAATATTAAAGCGTAAAGCATGTTTAGCTGTAATAAGAGATTAGGCTAGTTGTAACAATCGTTAGCTTTCTATTGGTGTTCCCTCGTGCACTACGTCACCCCACTAGTGCTCGTTTGTAACGAGGACTAAAGTATCATGCATCTATGGTATTCAGAGATAAAGCTATTTTTCATCCATCTTATTACACCTGCCGCTTCCACCATTCCTCGTTTGTAACCAAGATGAAAGTATCAACCATTTGTAATGCTGCGCTAGGGGGAAGTGGTTTTACCCAGCTTAATGACCTCTGCCGCTCACATTATAAACCGCGCTAGTCCTTGTTTGTAACGAGGATTAGAGCATCGATTATTTGCAATACTGCATGAGAAGTTAAAGTGATTTTACCAATCATAATGCCCCCTGGGCCGCATATTCTAAGCTTTCTGAGTCTCGTTTTCAAATCAAACTTCAGGGAAATACGTTAAGATTGTATTGAATATTTATTAAATTGAAGTCTATGGCATATTTGAAAATACGAAACCGTACTTTTGATGCCCGAATTAGAAAGAATTGAGCGAAAAATTTTATAGAGCCCCAAGAAAAAGACAACCCGAGAATATTGGTGATGCCATTAAAGATATGCTCAAGTCATTCAACATTGAGCAGAAATTTAATGAAACCAATCTGATTAATTCTTGGGAGCAAGTAATGGGTGTAGCCATTGCCAAGCGGACTAGCAAGATTTACATAAAAGACAAAAAGCTTTTTGTACACCTAACTTCTGCCCCCTTAAGGCATGAGCTTAATATGTCTAAGGGTAAGATTTTGGTATTGTTGGCCAAGGAATTTGGCCAACCAATAGTGAATGAAGTAATTCTACTCTAAGTAGTTACTTAATGTCCTTCAATAGTTTTTTGAGAAATTTCACCTCTTTGAGGTTGCTCAATCTATAACTCAACTCAAGCCTTTGTGCTAATAGCACAACAAGAACAAAGATGAAAAACCAAACGATTTCTAGTCCTATGACTTGAAAGGCCAGTGATATTGCCATGCCTACTGCCATCAAAACGATCAGTACGTTAGCCGAAAGCATGTACCAATTAAGTTCTTTGAGCCTTGCTTTTCTGTTAAATTTAGTGTTTTGAACACTTTCTTTCTTTTGAATCAATCTTTCAAAGGGAGGTAAAGACTTCCACTTTAACTCCTCAATTCTTCCTTCAATTACTTTTTCAGTTTCCATGCCTCCGTGTTTATGTGGACAATAATCTTTAAAGGTAAGAAATATTGGGGTAATATAAAATTAACATTAAGGTAACATTGAAAATAAAAGGGCCGACTTAAGCCGACCCTCCTCATTAATATAGCACAAACCGAATGAGTTAATTCTTCTTGATCTCTTGTTTCAAGTTAGTTTCACCTTGATAACCATCAGGAAGTTTGATAATTTTAATAATATTCTTACCTGTTAAATATTGATTGGTAACCTCAACCACCTTTTCTTTAGTTATGGCCTTGGCCCGCTCATTCGAGTCGAGCATTTGGGCAAAATTATCGCCATTCTTAGATGAGCTGCTGATCATACTTTCCCAATAGCCGTTGGTCTTAACTTGCTCATCGTAATTTTGCATCCTTGCAGTGATCACCTTTTGAAGATCTTCTTCAGTAAAATCACCCCCTTTGAGTTTTTCCAATTCCTTCATGGCCGCTTCTGCTAAGGCCTCTGCGTTGTCTGGTTTACACGGGAATGAAATTGTGAAGGTAAATCGTCCTTTAGGGGTATCGCTTAAAGAAGAACTTGCACCAGCGCCATAAACACCGCCCATTTCTTCTCTAAGGGTTTCAATCATTTTGTTGGAGAGAATACTTGCTGCAGTCGACATAAGTCCGTTATTCTCTAATGTGTAATCATAATCTCCGCTAAGGGTAATGGTTACATTACTTTTATCATCCACCCCAGCATAAACGGCTTGATTGATCACCCCAGGAAGAGGCTGTACATTCAAATCAACGATTGACTCTTTTTTATTCGTGGATGGTAAGCTGGCAATGTATTGCTCTAACATTGGCTTAAAGGTTTTCAAATCGATGTTACCCACAAATACGAAGTTAAAATCGCCAGCATTGCCAAACCTTTCTTTGTAGATTTCAATGGCTCTTTTGTAGTCAATTTGATCCATATCTTCTGCGCTGGGAAGGCCACGAACCCATGGGTTATCACCATAAACTATCTTCTGCGATTCAACTTGGTATTTAATATCAGGGCTTGATCCAAAATTGGCATAAAGGGTCTTCGTCCTAGTTAACCAACTTTTGAAGGCTTGTTCATCTTCTCTAACAGTAGTGAAATTTAGATGCACCATTTGGAAAAATGTATCGAGATCCTTGATGCTAGAAAAACCTGACATGCCTTCTTCATACGTTCCAATGAAGGTTCTGACTGAGGCCGTTTTGCCAGTCATGAACTTCCCCATGTCGATTTGACTGAATTCTCCTAAACCCATTTCAGAGACTACCGTGTTGGTATTTGTAAGTGTATTGTATTCATCAACGGAATAAAGGGAAGTACCTCCTGGGCTATAAGCGCTCATTCGTATCTCATCATTTTTAAAATCTGTTGATTTAATGTAAACAGTAGCACCATTCGAAAGACCAAGCTTAGTAACACCTGATACTTCATCGGTGCTTTCGCTGGTTACTTTGCCGGGTTTGGGTGCTTCTGCCATTAAGCTTGTGGCTAATTTCTCTTCAGTGTAAGGGGTAATAGATTGATCACTAGTCACTCCTGTGATTATCGATTTTAGTTCTACTTCTGAAGGGATATTGGCTTCTTCCTCTGTTTTTGCTGTGATCATAATGATCTGATTATCTTCTTTAATCCATCCTTTTACCAATTGATTAAGTTCTTCAACCTTAATTTCGGGCAGCAGTTGATTCATTAAGTCCAACTCTTGTTGTTCGCTCATCAGGGTTCCGCCATTCAGGAAATGTTGTAGATAAGTATTTACCAGGCTGCCAGATTGGGCTTTGTCGGCTTCTTTTGCTCTTCGATCGTAAGCGTTCAGGTAAAGCGCTTTTGTTCTTTCAAGCTCTCCGCTCGTGAAACCATACCTTCGCACTCTTTCGTTCTCTACCATAGCAGCTTTCAAGCCCTCCGCGAACATTCCATCTTTAACATTAACGACAATGCTATACTCCTTTTTATATTTACCTAAAGAGGCTCCGTAGCCGCTGAAACTATAAAGATAAGGGGGGGTCTCGGTCTGTATTTTCTCACTTAAGCGTTGGTTGATCATTTGAGCATACAAGCCATTCATTATATCCTTTCTGAAATCATTCAGCGTGTTTTCTGGCTTGTCTGTTCCGGGTGTAATAAAGCCTACTTGAATTGAACTTCCCGTGGCTTCATCATCTGTGGCAACTGCAATTCGTGTTCCTTTGAATGGAGGTAAGTCGTAATATTGTCTCTCTTTTGGTTTTTTTGGATTTTCAATTGATCCAAAATATTGTTGGATTTTACGCTCCATTTCAGCGGGGTCAAAATCACCGACAGCAACAATTGCCATTAAATTAGGTCGATACCAATCACGATAAAACCTTTTTGCCGCATCGTATTTAAAGTTCTTCAGTACGTCTTCCTTTCCAATTGGTAAACGTTCTGCATACCTCGAGCCTCTTAAAACAATAGGCCATGTTTCTTCTCTCATTCTTTGAGCTGCTCCACGGCCAATCCTCCACTCTTCTATCACTACGCCTCGTTCTTTATCAATTTCATCGTTAGCAAAAGTGGCGTTATGGGCCCAGTCGCTTAAAACGGTCAGGGCCTTGTCTACATTTTCTTCATCTTCTGTAGGGATGGGTAAGAAGTAAACCGTTTCGTCAAAGCTGGTGTAAGCATTGAGGTCACCACCAAACTCAAGCCCCATTTTTTGAAGGAAGCTGATGAGCTCATTCTTTTCGAAGTTTTTTGTGCCATTAAAGAGCATATGCTCAGTGAAATGTGCTAAACCTTGTTGGTCATCGTCCTCTAGAACAGAACCCGCATTGATGGCTAGCCTGAATTCGATCCGGTTTTCTGGTTTGGGGTTTTGTCTTAAATAATAGGTGAGGCCGTTATCAAGCTTTCCAATTTTTACCGCAGGGTCTTTGTCTAACGTTTGGAAGCCAAAAGAGTACAGCGGAAGGGCAAGAATAAGCAAGGCCCAACAGCTCAATTTTATAAGTCGATGTGTCATATGTAATGATTAAAAACTATTTGATTAGTTAAGGTATTAGATTATCACCGAAATAAGAAATAATTAAACCTTTTATTATTATTAAATCAGTATAATTTTAAGTGGAGAGCTGTTTTGAATGCTGCTAAAGTAGAGCTTTACGCGGATTCAGCTTCAGTTGCACTGTTGATCAAAAAAAACCGCTTCTGAAAAATAATAATGAGCCCTACGCCTGCAAAAATACACATATCGGCAATGTTGAATATCGGCCATAACGCTATTTGATTACCGCCCCACAAAGGAACCCAATCAGCAATATAACCTTCCCAAATATCGACATAGAACATATCGACTACCTTGCCATGAAACCAAGGGGTAATAGCATCGTAGGGAGCGTTATTGAGGTAAACGCCATAAAAAATACTATCTATCACATTACCCACGGCTCCGCCTAAGATAAGCGCGATGCTCCATAGAAGTCCAGATGGCATATTCTTCTTCGCTAGTTTATA
>JBLIES010000101.1:0-12977 GCA_047633135.1 Roseivirga sp. | reverse complement strand
TCTTGGTAAGCAATGAATCCTTCTGAAGCAGGATACAATTCAATACTATCGACTTTCCTTCCGATGGTTTCGAACAGCTTTTGACGATAAGGCTGAAAATTGACACCTCCATAGATAAAGAGGTCAAAATCTGGAAATACGTCTTTGATTTTTTTACCTGTTCTAGTTTCAATTCTATCGAAATACATTTGTACCCAAGGTGGAATCCCGGAGATTAGGCTCATTGATTGACCGAGTGTCTCGTCTATAATAGCATCTAATTTCTGCTCCCAATCTTCGATACAATTGGTAGCGTAGCTGGGCATTTGGTTTCCTCTTAAATAAGAAGGCACATGATGATTAACAATTCCAGAAAGCCTGCCCGTGTTAATACCCGCTGTTTTATAGGTCTCTGGACTTCCAGAAAGAAAAATTAGCTTCCCATCTAAAAAACGAGCCTTGCCGGTTTCTGCCACATAACTTAAGATGGCGTTACGCGCACTATCGATATGATTAGGGATAGAATCCTTTGTAATAGGAATGTACTTTGTTCCAGAAGTAGTGCCAGAGGTCTTCGCAAAATAGGCAGGTTTACCTGGCCAAAGCACATCAGGTTTACCTTGTAAAATTTGTGCTACATAAGGCTTTAACTCTTCGTAATCTCTGACAGGCACTTGCTTTTTGAAATCTTCGTAAGATCTGATTTCTTCGAAACCATGGTCCTTTCCAAAAACCGTCTGACTAGCCGCAGCAATGTTTTTATCGAAAACATTTTGCTGAGCGTCAATTGGGTTGAGCGACCATTTTCGCTGTTGAGCAGCAACAAAGGCTGCCAGTGGTTTACTTAAAACTGACCGGATTCCCATAGTAGACAAAGATATGTTTTTTTGATGTGTCCATGGTCTGCAAACATCCAGAATCTAGCATAAAAAGCCCTTTTCTATTTAACCATAATTAACACCGAAAGAACGACCAACATTCTGGGCCTCACGTATGTTTGTATGTTACAGGCATAGCCCGCTGACAAGCTTTCAGTAGCTTTAGGCTAGTCTCTTTTGTAAAAAATAGTAGTAAACAAGAACATAAAGAAATATGAAAAGCACAGCGAAAATCATCCTTTTGGCCTTTGTCGCAGGAATAGCAGGAGCCTTCACCTTTCAACAATTCTTGGGCCCAACTCAAGTAAACGAAATTTATAGGGAAGCACCTGCTGTCCTTCAGCAAGCTAATTATTCTGACAACACATTTGAAAATAATAAGCGCAACAATCGAGAGGTCATAGAAAGGCCATTTGCTGCTCCCGCAGATTTTAGAACAGCGGCCAACAAATCGATTAGTAGTGTTGTCTACATTAAAAACCTTCAAAAGAACAGAAGCAGCATGTCTTTCTATGATTATATCTACGGAAGAGAAACGGCTGAGAAAGAAGTGGCCATTGGGTCAGGATCAGGAGTCATTTATTCAACCGATGGCTATATTATCACCAATCATCATGTGATTGAAGGAGCCGATGAAATTGAGGTAATGCATGAGAAACGCACCTATATCGCTTCGCTCGTAGGTACTGATCCCAGTATGGACATTGCTGTTTTAAAGATTGATGCAGATAATCTGCCTGCAGTTGAATTAGGTGTAAGCTCAGATGTGCGCATAGGGGATTGGGTACTCGCAGTGGGTAATCCCTTTAACTTAACCTCTACAGTTACAGCAGGTATCGTTAGTGCTATTGGAAGTGAAACTGCCGCGTTGAGAGAAAATTTCCCTCTAGAATTATATATTCAGACTGATGCCGCTATTAACCCAGGCAATAGCGGTGGCGCATTAGTAAACACCAATGGAGAGTTAGTCGGAATCAATACCTCTATCATATCTAAAACAGGGTCTTATTCTGGTTATGGATTTGCCGTGCCCTCCGATGTAGTGGTCAAGATTGTTGAAGACCTCAAAAAATACAAGTATGTGCAGAAAGCTTATACCGGTGCCGATGTAGTTGAGCTGAGTCAGGAGATTGCTAAACAAGAAAATCTCACTGAACTGAAGGGAGTTTTTATACAGTCTGTAAAGAAAGAAAGCGCAGCAGAAAAAGCAGGTTTAGAAGCTGGGGATGTGATTCTTAGCGTGAATAACAAAGAGG
Organism: Roseivirga sp.; assembly: GCA_047633135.1. Taxonomy (GTDB): domain Bacteria; phylum Bacteroidota; class Bacteroidia; order Cytophagales; family Cyclobacteriaceae; genus Roseivirga. The sequence goes on along the minus strand of JBLIES010000101.1, from coordinate 10,864 downwards.
TCAACAGCAAATCGAGTTTTGATGAGTCTATTACCTACTTATCTCCTGGGGATAGAGTAAACATTCAATTCAAGCGTGATCAGAATTTGAAGGAAGCCAACCTGACGCTAGAGAATATATTGGGCAATACAGAAATCCTCACGAGTGAATCTGGCCTAAGTGAAAAGGACATTCACTTCTCTGATTTCTTAGGTGCAGAAATGCGCAAGCTTACTCAAATTGAACTAGAGCAGTATGGATTAAAGTACGGGGTTAAGGTGACCAAGATTGAGAAAGAAACTGGCTTTATGCGAAAACTCAGTGACATTAAAGAAGGGGATGTGATTGTAGCTATTAACCAAAAGTGGGCGGGAGATCCTACTGCCGTTGCCAATTACATAGAGCGCTTCTCTGGTAGGATTTATATTGATATCATTGACCGAAATGGAACGAAGAATACATTAAGGTATAGGTTTCAGTAAGAGTAGAGGCCGTTCAAAACGGCCTCCCCTTTCTTATATAATAATGAGCCAATTCAGGTCACCTTGTAAGTACTTGTGTTCTATGCATATCCATTTTAAGGAGTACAAAAAGCATTACTGTAAAGGACCATAGTGATGAACCACCATAGCTAAAAAAGGGAAGTGGAATACCAACCACCGGGAACAGCCCTATGGTCATGGCGATGTTGATAGTGAAATGGAAAAAGAGAATAGAGGCCACGGCATAGCCATAAAAACGAGCAAATTTGAACTTTTGTCGCTCCGCAATCGCAGTGATTCTCATCAGCAGGGTAATAAACAAAGCGATGATCACCAAACAACCTAGCCAGCCATGCTCTTCTGCCAGTGTACTAAAGATAAAGTCGGTGCTTTGCTCAGGTACGTAGCCGTATTTAGTTTGAGTCCCTTCTAAAAAGCCCTTGCCGGCAAACCCTCCTGAGCCAATGGCAATTTTGGATTGATTTAGATTATAACCCGCCCCAAGGGGATCGACCGCATTTGAGTCAAAAATCACTAAAATTCTATCTCTTTGGTAACCCGGCAAAAGGTTATAAAAAACATGATTAAACCCTGCAGCAAAACCTATACTCATGAGCACCATCAAGCCCGTTAGCATAATATTTTTGATTGATTTTGAGGTAAGCAATATCCACACAAGCCCAGCAACAGTAATCACAATCATCACAGTAACGGGACTTAATAGCAAGGTAAGAACGCCTATAACTGCCAATGACAGGCCTACAATTAAGTAAACAGGTGAAAAACCTTCTCGGAAAAGAGGGATAAAAAAGGAAAAAAAGACAAGTGCCGATCCCAAATCTGGTTGAAGCATAATAAAGCCAACCGGAAGAAACGCAATGATTAGAGAAATGACCTGTGGCTTAAATTCATTCAGCTTTACGTTGTTCTGAGAAACATATTTCGCTAAAAAAAGGGCAGTAGCTAGTTTGGTGAATTCTGCTGGCTGCAGTCTAAATGCACCAAAATCAAACCAAGCCCTGGCCCCATTAATTGTTGTTCCAAAAATCAGCACACCAATGAGAAGTAAAATGAAGATCGCATAGAAAAGTGGCGCAAAGGACTCGTAAATTCTGAAATCCAGCAGAAGTATAATAGCAATGAGGACTATGGAAGTACCCATAAAAAATAGCTGCTTACCTGAATTAATACTGAGGTTAAAAATATTAGAGGCAGACTCTGGGTCGTACACTGACGCGAAAATATTAAACCAACCCGCGATGACCAAAATCAGGTATAATAATACTACTGACCAATCAAGGTTCTTAAATATAGATTCTCCTTTTCTCAATTGCTCACTGACTTCTTCACACGCTCTTTCTCCAATTTCTTTTTCTCAATGTCTCTTTTTTGTTGATCATCAAGAAAATCTCCCGCTAACACAAATTCTTCGCGATTGTACCAATTCTCTTTAATGTAGCCTCTCAAATATTTTTCAATTACCAAACTGGCGGTCATTGCTGCAGCGCGTCCGCCCCATCCTGCATTCTCCACATACACTGCGATCGCAATTTTAGGATTCTCACGTGGTGCATATGCCATAAATACTGAGTGATCGAGCGTTTCATCCTTTACTCCGTTCTCGGCAGTCCCTGTTTTTCCTACAATTTCAATATCATTAATCACGGCCCTAGGTGCGGTGCTCCCAATGGCACGCGCCATCCCTTCTACAATTGCAGGGTAGTATTCACCCCCTTTACCCGTATAAGTTTTCTCAAATTCTAGCTCCGTAACCTCTCCGTTTTCCTCAAAAGCCTTGACCAAGTGAGGTTTTATATAAAACCCTTGATTAGCAATAATAGCCGCTAAATTTGCTACCTGTAAAGGTGTTACGGTTAACTCGCCCTGACCTATTGAAAGCGAATAGATTGTTCTGTAGACCCAAGACTTATTGTAAACCTCGTCATAGTATTCCACAGTTGGTACGTTCCCACCTTGTTCGCCAGGCAAATCCAATCCAAGGGGTTGGCCAAAACCAAATTTCCTAACTGCTCTATTCCACTTTTCAAAACCAATTCGGGTATCTGTAAATCTATTCTGATCTACATTTTGATTGACAATCCTTCTCATTACTTCATAGAAGTAGTTATTTGAGGAGAGTTGTATTCCTTTGGCTACATCATAATACCCTGCTGGAGCATGATCACCAATTTTTGAAAGGTCAACATAGACCTCCTCGTTGACGCCAATTACGCCTTCATCCAATGCAATCAGGGCCTGAACCGATTTAAAAATTGATCCTGCTGGATAGGTCCCCATGTAAGCTCGGTTGTATAAAGGCTTGGTAGAATCATTGGCTAATTTCTGATAGTTATCACCAAATTGACGTCCAGAAAGTAAGTTAGGGTCATAACTTGGTGATGTCGCCAAAACAAGCACCTCGCCAGTAGAAGGCTCAATGGCTACCACGCTGCCACTTTTACCTTCTAAAAGCTTTTCAGCATAAGCCTGCAAATCTTTTTTGATGGTGGAGATTAAATTAATGCCTGGTACTGAAGTCGTATCGTAAGCCCCATCCTTGAAAGACCCCTTATCGATGCCCCTCGAATTCACTTTTTTGTAACTCACACCACGTTGACCGCGAAGCTTCTTTTCATAGAATTCTTCTAAACCGGTAATCCCTTTATTGTCTCCAGATTTATAGTAACCTGAGGTATCTCTGTCTATTTGACGCTGACTAATCTCGCCAGTGTAGCCTACTTCGTTGGCCAGAATGGGTGCGGAATAGCCCCTCACCGTTCTTGGGTTCACGAAAAATCCTTCATAATCGTAGAGTACATCTTGAATACTGGCGTATTCTTCTTGCGACACCTTCTTTAAAAATACAGACGGCTTAATTTGAGAATACCTCCGACTTGCATTCATGTTAGTAATAAAGGTTGCTCTATCGATGCCTAAAAGATGACAAAAGGCAAGGGTGTCTGTGATATTTACATCCTTAGGAATGACCATAAGATCATAAATAGGCTCGTTATAGACCAGCAGTTCTTTATCTCTGTCGTATATCAACCCTCTAAAAGGGTATTGAACAATCCGCTGAATAATATTCCGCTCTGCCTTGGTCGCGTAGTTATCGTTCAACACTTGCAAGGCAAATAACTTCACCAAAAAGACCACACCTATTAAAATAAATGCCCCTTGAATTATATACCGCCTATTGTCCCACATGCTACTTCGACTTCGAATAAAAAAGATATTGAATAGCCAGCATAAAAACCAGAGAAATTACACTAGTCGCTAACATTTTAACGACTGAAAGACCAACGAGTTGACCTCCGCTTTCTAACATAAAAACTGTGAATGCATGAATTGCAATCAGTGGAAATGAGTAAGTAATGAACCAAGCCAAGCCATAATTGGCAATCATTGGTAAATCAGTCATTTCATAGCCACTTCTCGGTTTATTTGCAGACATCCAATAAGGTCTGATAAACATCACAAAGACACTTGCAGCTGCATGAATGCCAATAGTATTATAAAATAGGTCGACCGTTAAGCCTAATAGTAACCCTAAAACCATTGCACTGATAAAGCTGATTTCGATCGGAAGAAGCAGTAGTGCCAACAGGTACAGGAAACAGAAACCTACTCCAAAAAGAACAAAGTATTTTAAAAGCAATATTTGAATGATTGCTAGAATAAAAAATGTGGCGACAATTACCAGTAAATTCCTACTCATTATTTCCCAGTTCTGTTGAGAGTGCCAAGGAATCAACCTCTTGGCGATTTATATTTTCTATGACGTATACATAGGCTAACTTCCCGAACTCAACGCTTAAAAGCACACTGATTTTTAAATTCCTTTGATCAGGATCGGGTGCTACAGAGGCCACAGTACCCACCAAGTAATCTTTAGGATAAATCTGACTGTAACCGGTGGTCACTATAGAGTCTCCAATTTGAACGTTTACTTCTCTGGTTATATAAAGCAAATCTATATGCAAGGCGTCTCGACCGTCACCATTCCAAAGTACCGAGCCAAACCTACCAGAAATATTATGTTTTACGGAAATTGGATTCTGCACATTGAGGAGAGAAATACCGGTCGAAAAATTCTTAGAAACTGATCTGATTTTCCCAACAACGCCCCTTTGATTGATGACTCCCATACCAGGGCTAATTCCGTCTTTACTTCCCTTATTAATCATGAAGAAATTTCGACTTTGGCGGACCGAATTGTCTACAATTTCGGCAGACCTCAGTACATATTCTACCGTACTAGTCGAATCAAAAGGCAGTCGAAAGGTGCTCAAGGAATCAAGCACCTTAGCTGTTGCCGGTTGATTAAAAGAAAGTGCCCTCAACCGTGCATTCTCTTTTGCTAATTCAGCGTTGACTTCCTTCAATCCGAAGTAATCACTCACATTATCAGACTTCTCATTCACAGAACCTACAAGGCCTACCGAAGCCTTAAAATATGCTGCTCGTTGATAGTCGTTGTTACCCACTATCAACCAAAAACAAAATAGCTCAAGAATCAGAAATATGAAAAAAGCGCGGTATTTAAAAAGAAAAGCAAATAACTGACCCATTCATCCTTATGTCATCAGCACAGATCTGTAAGAATCGATATTTTTTAAAGCCTCACCGGTCCCTCTTACTACAGCCCTTAATGGATCATCAGCAATATGGATTGGAAGCTTTGTTTTAAGCGCTAAGCGCTTGTCTAGGCCCTTTAACATTGCCCCTCCACCTGTAAGGTGGATTCCTCGATCATAAATATCTGCAGAAAGTTCTGGGGGTGAAATCTCCAAAGCCTTTAAAACAGCTTCTTCGATTTTCGAAACAGATTTGTCTAAGGCGAAAGCAATCTCTGAATAAGAGATCTTAATTACTTTCGGAATACCCGTCATTAAGTCACGGCCTCTGATCTCGTAATCGTCTGGAGCATCGTCAAGCTCAGTAAGAGCAGATCCAATGGCAATTTTTACTTTCTCAGCAGACCTTTCGCCTATCAAAAGGTTATGCTGTCTTCTCATGTAATCAAGGATATCCTTAGTAAAGGTATCTCCAGCGACTCTAATTGATTGATCGCAAACAATACCCGAAAGGGCTATTACCGCGATTTCAGTTGTACCTCCACCAATATCAACAATCATTGAGCCCATAGGCTCGTCAATTTTAATACCGGTTCCAATTGCCGCAGCGATTGGCTCATATATCATATAAACCTCCTTGGCATTTGCATGCTCAGCGGAGTCACGCACCGCTCTTTTTTCCACTTCTGTAATTCCAGAAGGAATACAAATCACCATGCGATGAGAAGTAGGAATAAAGCTTCTGCGCTTAAGGTCGATCATTTTGATCATCCCTTTGATCATTAACTCAGCTGCCTCAAAATCAGCAATCACACCATCTTTCAATGGCCTAATTGTTTTAATGTTATCATGCGTTTTTTCATGCATATTCATGGCATCTCTACCAATGGCCAACACCTTATTCGTATTTCTATCAATTGCGATGATAGAAGGTTCGTCTACAACGATTTTATCCTTATAGATTATCAGGGTATTTGCCGTGCCTAAGTCAATGGCAATATCACTCGTCAGAAAATCGAAAAAACCCATATCCAGTCAGTCTCCTATATTTTAAAGTCAATGAAAGTTACAAAGAACTCTCAATTATTAGTGTTGAAAAAATATTATTAATGTTTGAAATGTCTTGTGCCTGTAAAGACCATTGACATACCGTTGAGATCGCAGTAATTGACCGAAAGTTCATCTTTAATTGAACCTCCAGGTTGAATCACAGCGGCTATTCCTTCACCCTTGGCTATCTCAACACAATCGGGGAATGGGAAAAATGCATCTGACGCCATTACGGCTCCATTCAAATCAAAGCCAAAAGCCTTGGCTTTTTCTATGGCCTGCCTTAATGCGTCTACTCTCGAAGTTTGACCAACACCACTCGAGAGCATTTGACCTTCTTTGGCGAGTATAATCGTATTCGATTTTGTGTGCTTACATATTTTGCTTGCAAACACTAGCGCTCTATCCTGAGCTTCGGTTGTATGTTTTTTAGTTACTTGTTTAAAGCCATCGGCTTGGTCAGTAATTAAATCTCTGTCTTGAACAATAGTCCCGTTCAATAAGCTCTTGTATTGTTTCTTGGCCGAAAGGTTTTCTTTTTTGACAAGTAGAATCCTATTCTTCTTTTTTGTTAACAAAGCCAAAGCATCGCTATGGAAGGAAGGAGCGATAAGCACCTCGAAAAATAAAGTATTGACCTCTTCAGCGGTAGATAAATCTATCTCTTGGTTACAGATTAACACACCACCAAATGCACTCACAGTATCTGCCGCAAAGGCCTTTCGGTAAGCGTCTTTCACATCGGAACCAATAGCTACACCACAAGCGTTGGTATGCTTCAAAATGGCAAAAGCATTTTCATTCTCATCAAACTCTTCAATCAGGCTAACCGCTGCATCAATATCAACCAGATTATTATAAGAAAGCTCTTTGCCATTTAGCTTTTCAAAAAGCTCATCTAATGGGCCAAAAAATTGACCTGTTTGATGTGGGTTTTCACCGTACCTTAGCGTTTTTCCTTCACGCTGACTTACCTTAAAGCTTTCAATTTCTTCGGTTTGATTAAAATAGTTGAATATCGCTGTGTCATAATGGGACGAAACGTCAAATGCATGTGCAGCAAACTTCTTACGATCATTCAAATCAGAAAACCCAGACTTATCTGTCAATAAATGCGCTAAGATTGGGTATTGCTCTCTTGAAGAAACTACTAAAACATCTTTGAAATTCTTAGCTGCGGCTCTGATCAAGGAAATCCCGCCAATGTCTATTTTTTCTATAATATCTTGTTCCGCTGCACCAGACGCCACAGTCGCTTCGAAAGGATAAAGATCAACGATCACCAAATCAATAGAGGGTATATTAAACTCCTTTGCCTGAACTAGGTCGCCTTCATTTTCTCGCCTGTGAAGAATCCCACCAAAAACAGATGGATGGAGTGTTTTTACCCTTCCTCCAAAAATCGATGGGTAACTCGTTAAATCCTCAACGGCAGTAACAGGAACACCTAATTCTTCAATAAAAGATTGAGTACCCCCCGTAGAATAGATCTGTACACCTAATGCTTCTAATTTTTTTACAATTGGAGCAAGGTTGTCTTTATGAAAAACTGATATTAATGCGGACTTAATCTTAACCTGAGACATTAAGGCTGGTTTTAATGAATTTGCAAAAGTAGTTATTTTAGACTTGATTATAAACTAGTTCTTCAATCACTTTCGGATAATTTAGATGCTCAAGCATTTGTACCTTTTCTGCTATCTCCACAGCGGTATCCTCCCTTAATAGATCACATGAAAACTGCGCTACAATGTCGCCCTCATCATACTGCTGATTAACAAAGTGTATGGTTATTCCTGACGTCATCTCATTGGCCGCCTTCACTGCTAAATGTACGTTCATGCCATACATCCCTTTTCCTCCAAATTTTGGCAAGAGGGATGGATGAATATTAACGATTTTATTTGGAAAAGACTCTACCAGATTTTGTGGTACTAACCACATAAAGCCAGCAAGAACGATAAGGTCAACCTTGTGAGCGAGTAGCTGCGCTAACACAATATTGCTGGTATAGAAATCAGGTCTACTAAAGATTAATGACGGAATACCAAAATTCTTTGCCCTATCTAAAACACCCGCGGAAGCTTTATTCGAAAAGAGAACAGCGACTTCAATCTGTGGATGATCATTAAAATAGGTAAAGATTTCTTCTGCATTCGTGCCATTACCAGAGGCAAAAACAGCAATTCTTTTTTTCGTCAAATCCATATCATACTTACGACACCAGCAATCATTATCCACTTACAAAAAGCACTTAACTGATGATACGCTCTTTTTGTGTCTGCCTTTAAAATGGCAAATATCAACAAAATCAACACAATCGAAAGTATAATTGGAAGCAACAGATTAATTTGACTCATCAAAAAAAAGACAGTCACACCAAAAGTTAAAAGAATAGCTAAAATCACCCTTTTGGTCTTTCTTATACCAATGACAATGGGCAGGGTTTTACAACCGAACTTCTCATCACCCTTCATGTCTTCCATATCCTTAATAATCTCTCTAACCAAAGTAATAAACCCTGAAAAAATAGCGTAACAAAGCACCAAATAAACCCTTTCCTGAAAGTATTGCCCCACTAAAAACAAAGTAGTCCCTGTTAAAATGGCGATGGTGAAATTGCCTACCAACGGCAGTCTCTTGAGCTGATTAGAGTACAGCCAAAGTAGGAATGCAGCAGCAAAGTTAATCATGCCAATCTTATTTGAAATCCAAAAACCCAAGGAAATGCCTAAAATATTAAGAAATGTGTGCGCTATTATGATCCAGCGCCTTTTTAGTGTCTTACCAACAACAACTCGCTCTGGCCTATTTACAAAATCAATTTTGATGTCATAATAATCATTGATTAAGTAGCCAGCACTCGTAATCACGACCGTTGAGGAAACCAAAATCAAAAAATTCAAGTCCATGAATACGGACTGCCAGTCACCATTCTTCAAAAGAAAAATCGCGCAAAAATATTGGGTCAAACCAACAATTAAAAGGTTGACCCCTCTAATCATTTTAAGATAATTGAAAATATAGTTGGAGGTTTTCACTTTTGAGTTGACTACTTGGACTTAACGCTCCAAAGCTAATCAGGTTATTCTCGTTGTAAGTATAAGGTCATCAAAACATGTGTTTTTAACAACAACATATTATTATAATTATATATCAATTGATATTTATTTAAAATCAGTATTAATATACAATATTATATAATAATATTATCGAATAAAAAACTGCCTCTTATATAAGACATAAAAAATAAATTGATGTAGTAATAGGGTTTTAAAACTTGAGCGAGTAATTATTGACATCCAAAAAGATATTGTTTACACCTAAACATTTGCCTCTTGCCTACACTGTTCAGAATACTCGTTGTATTTTTAATTGGCGCAATATGCTGCATCGGCTTACAAGCCCAGAGTCCTATCACAACGATCAATGTTAGTTCGACTGCAGCGCCTGATTCCCAATACAATCAAACTGCTCCAACAGATGCTGGTAACGATATTAACGATAACGGTACTACTGAATATACAGTTAGAAATGGTACTGGAAATGACATTGAAGTTACTAGTTATGTGGTTGGCGCCAATACCTATAATAATTTTCTTACTCCTGATACGCTCGCCATTAAAAGGACTGATGGCAGTCGGTTTGTGAATATTTGGTACACACTCAACCAGATAAACACAGGGACAACTCCCAATCAATTAGACCTAGATCCAAGGGTTGTTACCGATGCCGACCTAATCTATCAAACAAGGAATGTGAATGCTGGTTACGATAATATTTTAGTCAATATAGATGATTTGGCCAGCGATGCTATCCAAGCCCAAATAGAGCGGGTTGATATTATTTGGTATACCGGAATTGTCACCTGCGAACCAGACAATGCAGTCTTTCCCGTTGTAGAAAGAGGTGGAAATGATAATATTAAAGTGGCAGCCATCCTTTCGCTTGATGCTAACGGAGAACCTGCATCTTACTCGCCCTTAATATTGATTGCATCAACGGATTGGCCTGGTACAGGTCAATCTTTTGATAATTATCTGATATTAAGAAGACAAACAATTGGTCAAAATCCTTTACCACTTCTCAATATTGGAACAATTGTTGGCCAGGGCGCACAAATCGTGCAAGGCGTAGCGGTATCATTTACCGAGTTCGGTATTGCAGCTAATCAAGTTGTTTATGGCTATTCGATTTTTGCTTCTGATACCAACGATACAGATCATGATTTAATAGACATCACCACGTTCCCAACTACGACATCATCCTCTGTTTCTGGTATTGATTTAGTGGCTGGTGTTACAGCAGCGGTATCATCTGACAATTGCCTTAGCCTTGCTACTGGACCAGGAGGCTACAAAGCAGCTTTGGCTACTTGGTTAAAAGCAAACGTAGGCGTAACCACAGCCACTGACGGTAACACAGTAACTGATTGGCAAGATCAATGGACAGGAGATCATGATGCCACTTCGGGTGAGGGTGAAGTAATCTACCGTAGCACCAGCAGTAGTATTAACTTTAACCCAACAGCTGACTTTGGCACTACAAACCTTGCATCAACCACCAACAATAGTCTAAATATAGCCAATAACTCTGACTTCAATACTCCTGGCCCATTCACCAGAAAAGGCATAAACCTTGCCTTTAGAACTAGTACTTCAGACATTAATACAAGACAGGTTTTATATGAACAAGGTGGTAATACAAGAGGGATTAATATATATCTAAGAGATGGAAACCTGCATTTAACAGCATGGAATAGAGCTAACGATGGTG
>JBLIES010000100.1:0-13036 GCA_047633135.1 Roseivirga sp. | reverse complement strand
TATGCTTGAACGCTGCGGTATAACCCTAAGGCGCTCTTCTATACCCATCCTTCTCTTGATAGCACCACGCCTTTTCTTTACATTCTTGCGCTTTTGCCAACGCCCTGTATGACGCAAGTGCTTATAAAGCCCTCTCTAAACCTTGTACTCTCTGTGGTTACTGTGCTTTGCTTTTTATATCCATTTGTAGATTTTCTTATGGCTCACAGTGCAATCCGTTCTGACCTCCACTTTGCATGTTTCATCAGTGCAGCCATAGGTATTTAGAGCACCTCAGCTATCGGTAACCTTTTTGCTTTGGTAGAATGGCGGTGGTTTGTCTTGGCCTTGACATGCTCGACAATAAAAGGCTAGCTGTACGCCCTCGCTCATGAATATTATGCTTTAAATGGCGGTTTATAGTACTTCTATGAACGCCCAGCTGTTCAATTATCCAGATCTGTGACAGCCCTATTTTGAGCAGTGATTGAATTAGATACCTTTGGATAAGGCAAAGTTGTTTGTGTTTTTTCTTGCAAGATGAATATAACCATTGCGCCTAAAACAGATGGTGCTAGCCCCATCTGTTTTTAATAATCGTGTTGCACTTAGGGATTGACCTCAGTATTTCTTGAGTGGGTGAAAAAATTTAAATGGTGCGTATGGCATTTTAAAATACGTAAGGTGCAACTCACAGTAAATGGTATTTGCTGCCATAGTGTTTGTTTTTAATTGTAAAACTCACAATGTCTATTGTTTTTTAGGGGTTTGTTCAGCTAACAAAAATGTTAATGTGACAATGCTTCCTTTGGGTTTGTTTTTGCTTATATCCAGTTCTCCCTCATAGAAGTTGATGAGTTTTTGACTGGTGATTAATCCTAGACCTAAACCTTGTTGCTCCATTTGTGATCGGTTAAATTGAGCAAACGCTCCAATTTTGTTTAGTTTATCCGGATCAAAACCTATACCATTATCAATAACTTCTATATAAACACGAGAATGATCTTGCTCGAGAGAGACCTTAATTTTATCCCTTTTGTTTGAAAACTTGAATGCATTGTCCACGATATTGGCAATGATAATCTCAAAGTGAGAAGAAGATATTTTAGCATTAAAGGGCTGAATATTTAACTCAATGTCGGACGCTCGATTGAATTTCCGGGCTATACTGTGACTTTGATGTTCCAGCTCGTGTTGACCACTTTCCGTAATTTCTTCTTTTAGTAAAGCTCTTTTTTTATCATCGTTGAGAAGTATTTCAATTTCCGTATAATAAATAAATTTTGACAAAGTGCTTAAAAGTCGATTACCACAATCAAAAATCACTCGAGTTAATTCTTTGGCGTGATTTTGATCTTTTTCCAAATCTAGATCTTTCAATAAGCTTGAACACCCTATAATCCCGTTAAGGGGCGTAAGTAACTCGTGAGGGATGGCATGGCTAATATTATTTTGTAATGTCTCTAGTTTATGGTTTTCAGATTGTTTTCTTTTTTTCTCTTTATACAGACGACTCTTAATAGATTTGATTAGCAAGTCGATATCAAATGGTTTGGTAATATAATCGTCTGCTCCTAGTATCATGCCTTCCCTAACATTTTCAACTGTAGATTTTGCTGTCAAGAAAATGAAAGGTGTGGTGGATAGGTTGTTGATTTTCTGAATTTCTGCGAACACTTCAAAGCCATCTTTTACTGGCATCATAATGTCACATAATATAAGGTCTGGAAGATGTTCTTTAGCCTTATCAATTCCTTCTTGTCCATTTTCTGCAGTAACGACCTGCATTCCCTCAAAAGTCAAGATCTCTCTGAGATCTTCACGAATACTTTGAGTATCTTCGATCACTAATACTTTATAGTTTTTCATTATTCTTGTTTTTCGTTTTTCGGTAAGATTATCTTGAAATTTGATCCTTTACCAATTTTACTTTCCACCTCTATTTTCCCCTTGTGCAACTCAACGGCTCGTTGTAGAACAGATAATCCAAGTCCCGTACCCGAGATGTTTCGTACATTCTTCCCGCGGTGAAAAGGTTCAAACAGTTGTTTAATGTCTTCTTTTGAAATCCCAATACCATAATCTCTAACACAAAAACAAATGCTGGATTGGTTTTGCTCCATGGTTATTTCAATTGGCTTATCCTTGTCGGAATACTTTGTCGCATTACTAAAAAGATTAATCACCATGTGTTTAATCCATTTTTTATCAGCGTTTACCATGATTACAGGTGAGGAGATAGTATAGACTAGGGGTCTGTTTTCGGACTCACTGAGTTGATATTCAGTAATAATGTCTTTTATTAGAATAACGATGTCTAAAAGCTCGGGATTATAGTCTAGTTTTTGAGCATCAGATTTTCCAATAATTAAAATATCTTCTAACATGATGGTCATGTCTCCTACTTCTCTTTTGATTTTATTCAAACGCTCGTTAATATCATCTCGACTGAATTTATCGAAGTACTTTAAAATAATATCAGAGGTTGCTTTTATGGATGTAAGTGGTGTTCTAAATTCATGCGATGCCATCGAAACAAAACTGGTTTTAAGTTGGCCCAATTCCTTTTCACGCGCCAAGGACTCTTGAAGTTCTCTCGTGCGGAATTCTACTTTGGATTCTAAGGTTTTTTTGTATTCATTAAGAATGGTAATGTCTTGTCCTACACCCAGCATACCAACAATTTTACCATTGGCATCGCGGCGCGAAGATGAGTTTAACAATACCATTACACGCTCACCATTTTTGGCAAATAGCGGAAACTCAAAGTTGGCAGTCTCTTGTCCTTTTAAGGCGTTATCTAGCACTTCTTTTACTTGGGTTTGGTAATCTGAAGTGATATATGTGGCTACCAAATCCTGACTCAGTACTTCCGCTTTTGTAAAGCCAGTAATTTTTTCTGATGTCTGATTCCATTCGTTGACCATCCCTTTACTATCAATACCAAAAATCGGTGCATTGGCGGTTTCAATAAACTGGCGCAATTCTTTTGCAATAGCTTCTGATGCAGTTCGCAATGTGTCCATTTCCGAAATATCTTGTCCCACACCAATCACTCCAATAATTTTACCATCAACATTTCTACGCGTAGATGAGTTAAGTAAAACCATTATACGATCACCACTTTTGGTAAACATCGGAAACTCGTAATTGGCAGTTTCTTTACCTTTTAGGGCATTGTCCAACACTTTTTTTACTGCAACTTGGTAATTCTCGGTGATATAATTTTCAACTAAATTTTGACCTAAAACGTCTTGTTTTTTAAATCCAGTAATTTTTTCAGAGGACTGGTTCCACTCGTTTACCAGCCCTTTATTGTCTATTCCAAAAATTGGGGCATTGGCGGTTTCAATAAACTGACGCCATTCCTTAGCAATAGATTCTGTTTCGATACGGGTCTTTTCTAGTGCGTTTTGAAAGGCAAGTTCTTTGACAGCAATGGTTAATGCATTTGCATGTTTTTCTTTTTCTATGTTAGCCAGCGTTAATTCTTTTTCTCGTTTTTGTTTCTCTTCATTTTGAAAGACAAGTTCTGTATTGACAATGGCTAATTCGTCTGCACGTTTTTGTTTCTCTTCATTTTGAAAGGCAAGTTCTGTATTGACAATGGCTAATTCGTCTGCACGTTTTTCTTTTTCTGTGTTTTGAAAGGCAAGTTCTGTATTGGCAATGGCTAATTCGTCTGCGCGTTTTTCTTTTTCTGTATTTTGAAAGGCAAGTTCTGTATTGGCAATGGCTAATTCGTCTGCGCGTTTTTCTTTTTCTGTGTTTTGAAAGGCAAGTTCTGTATTGGCAATGGCTAATTCGTCTGCGCGTTTTTCTTTTTCTGTGTTTTGAAAGGCAAGTTCTTTGTTAATAGTGGCCAGTTCTTCAGTTATTTTTGCTTGCGAAATTTTGAAAGATAGCAGAGAAGATATCGTAGTAAATATATCTAAGTCATGATTAGAGAAGTAATCTTTCTCTGGATGCTCAGAATCGATAATTCCGATCACAAGCCCATCCGAAAGAATAGGCACTGTTATCTCTGATTGTCGATCGTCATCATCAAGTATATATCTTGGGTCTTTTGACGTGTCGGAAATAATCTCACTTACCCCTGTGAGGGCAACGTGTCCACAAATACCTTCACCCATTTGCAATTTAATAGGGTTCAGAAGATCTTGAGCAATGGGATTTTTATTTCCGTGAGCCGCACATTGAAAAAGTTCTCCATCTTCATTGATCAAGTAAATAATGCAATCAGCGTATCCCAAAACTCCAACGGCATGCTTCGTAACACACCATGCGGACTCTTGCTTAGAATTAGTGCGCATTAGTATTGAACTGAACACATTTATTGTTTCCAAAAAGAGCTCATTTCTCTTATGTCGAGACGTTACTCTCATCTTATGCTATTTGATTTTGATTTAGTACAATAATAGTTACATATAAACTTATTAAAATGAATTTTCATAGATTAGCCTAGTGGGATCGGTGATAATCTCTCGTGTTTTTTGACTTCTTATTTCTGATTTGAAATAAGATAACCCTCCACTAGGGTAGAGTTTTAAAACTGCTGGATGTATCTCTTTTTTAATGTCTTCTAAAAAATAAAATTCTTTTTCAGCTTTGAAAACATTATAATCTTCCAATAGGAGAGTATCGCCAACTTCTTCTTTTATCTCCTTTGTATCTTTTACAACTAACATTCTATTCATACTGCCGATTGAAACTTTTGGAATTATTAAGAATAATAGAGGTCCCATTTCCAATAGTGCTCTTCCTCATTATTTCTCATCCTATTGCATCTATTGCATCTATTGCTCCTTTTGCTCCTTTTGCGTTTGTTAAGTCAAGTCCAGTTCCTGGGACTAAATCAACATTTTCTCCTCGGGTAAAAGGATTAAATATATTTGTATGCTCTCTTCGGGAAATTCTAATTCCAAAAGCTGTGTTCGAAATGATTGTGTGGTCTTATTTCAGGAGAGGTCAAAATTACCCACAACGTGTGCGTGTATGGTTACTTGCGTTGGTTAGTAGTAAGTTAGTAAAAGAAAACGAACCAAAGGGAAATCCGTAGGATTTTCCGAGTACACACAGACCAAGCAATTGATTATACACCTTGTGTGTGCCCAGCATGGGCATCAGGTATCTAAGATACCAATTATTCCAAAGGGTGTAAGTCCCTTGCGGGCAAGTTGGTGAAGCCTATGAGTAAGTCGCAAGCTGGTTTGGCGTGAGGCATGCAGTGAAGGAATCGAGAAACAATCCTGAGGCTTCGGGACGTTACTGACGAACAGGAAGGGCATAAGGAGGCCATTTAGGGAGGGTAAGCAAGCACATCTTGGCGAAGCCCTTGACCAACAATCCCTATTTGGTAGATGTCGCAGGAATCGAAGGAGGGAATATGTCCTTAGCTGGGGGGCTCTCGGGCTACACGAGTTTGGATACCGAGAAGTCAGTCCCGAAGCCTCTGGATCATATGAGCTGAGAGTAACGAGCCGTAAGCACTGCGGAGTTCTCACGAATTGCCGAAGGGCCGAACCCCGTATTAGGTACGGGGCAGGCTGTATTGTGCAGTGAAAATTTGTATAGGAATACAGTGTTAGCCTATACTTAAAAAGTAGCGGAAAGGAGCAACTGGTGTAAAGAGCAGTTGTATTATGCTTTACGAACCGCCCAGTACAAGATCTCCCGATAACTTCGGGACTGGGTGGTGTGAGCGCTTCAACCTGAGTCTTATGGCTCAGGTCGGGCTACTCGATTGTAGCAAGTCTGCTTTCTTTACCTAGCCAAGAACGTTGCTTTTATTCCTTCTCTAAATTTCTCGTCTCCCACCAAGTTTCTTTGCTCATGCATTGTCTTGGCATCTTCACCTGCTGGATATCTTAATTTTTGTTTTCCGTCTGTAGCCGCTTCAAACACTACCTCTGCAATCTGTTCAGCAGTAGAATAATTCTTTTGGCGTTCTGGGTCCATAAAAACGGACATCACTGATTGCACAGACTCAGTATATGCTTCATGTGAAGCCAAATCAAGCGACCTACCACCAAAATCTGTCGCAATTCCTCCAGGAGATACTGTTTTTACTCCAATACCAAACGGGTTAAGTTCGAATGCCAAACTCTCACTCCAGCCTTCTAAACCCCATTTGGTTGCATGGTATACTGAATTAAAGGGGAAGGTTATCAGTCCTCCAATAGAAGTGGTTGTGATAAAAAGGCCACTTTTCTTTTCCCGAAAATGAGGAATAAAAGATTGTGTTACCCTCATTACGCCCAGCAGGTTCGTATTGAGTTGTCGAATGAGTTGTTCGTCTGTAGTTCCTTCAAATGGCCCCGCTAAACCATAGCCAGCATTATTGAAAACCACATCAATGGGCCCTATTTTAATAGCTTTTTCAGAGGCTAATTTTACTTGTTCCACATTAGTAACATCTAGTGGGAGAAGAGCAACATTTTCTAATTTATTTAGCTCATTTTCTTTTTCAGGTTTACGCATCGTTGCTATTACACTCCATCCTTTGCTTGCAAAAAGCTTCGCAGCGGCTTTGCCTAATCCAGTTGATGCTCCTGTGATAAAAATTCTTTTGGGCATATCTAATGTTTTATTTTTTCCTCGTTTTTGATTTGCTACAACGTTCTGTGTCTGGTGCGTATCCCGAAGGGTATGCACTATACCTGTTGTGTGTAGCCTTGAATGGTAAATATAGTTAATGGAGTGAAAGTCTCCTATGCGCCTGTCGAGAGGAAGCATTAGTAAGCTGCAAGGGAGGTAACTGTGAAGTTACACCTGAAGTAAGCAGGATTACAAAAGGCTGAAATAGCGAATATTCATGAGAACGGAGCGTTTGAAATGAACGAGCGCAGCTCCTGATAAAGAGGCATGTTGTACAGGGTGAGCAAGCACATCTTTGTGAAGCCCTTGACCAACAATCCCTATTTGGTAGATGTCGCAGGAATCGGAGGAAGGAATATGTCCTTACCTGGAGGACAGAGCGTTAAGAAAATGTCTAGCAGACATTTCTAGCAATGGGCCGGCTTGTAGGGCAGTCGGACTCCGATAGTTTGAAGACCGAGAAGGCAACCTATTTCAGGACGATACATCCACCTGAGTCTTATGGCTCACGGCTGTCTACTCTATCGTAGTCTGTTTTTTATTATTCATATGAGCGGCTATAAATTACTGGCATTTGTCCTTTCCATCTATTCCATAAGTCCTTTTCTGAAATTAATTCAGCCATAAAATGACCAACATTAATTCGGCTTATTTTTCCTGCATCAAAAATTGCACTTCTTGTTGGAGATGGATAAATCTCGTATTCGGTGACCACGTTTTCATTTACTAAACCATCAGGCCGAACAGCCACCCATTCAATGAAATTATTTTTTTGACCAATCTTTGTCCGCAAGTAATCAGCTGCCTTTTCATTATCCACATGTGGAGGTAATAGTAATCTAAGTAATCCTATCACAAATTTTTGACCTACCGATATAGGTTCGTTTAAGTCTCTGTTACTGTTGCCAGTAGTATTCATCAACACAAATTTTATTGGTTTATTAGGTGCATTCTTTGTAATCGCTTCACAAAGAAGTTTGACTGCATTTGTAACTAGTTTCCGAGGTTTCCCATATATTCCTTTCCAACTCATGTTGTGGCCTAAACAAGAAGTGACCGCATCACAATCCTGAACGTATTCAGCCATTTTATCTACGCTAATATCTAATATGTTGGCTTGAATGATGGTCAGTAGGTCATTGTTTTGCCATGATTCGGGTAATTTTTCAGGAGAACGGACAATCACTTTTACTTTTTGTTTGGATTTCAGCAGTTGTTCTACTAGATGTTTTCCAGTTTCTCCACTTGCGCCAGCTACTAATGTTGTCATATTTTATCTTAATTAATTCTTTCAAATACGTGTTGTATTTTAATAGCCTACGTTTAGTATAAGAGCAGTAGTAGATTAAGTGCTCTTTCCTTTTGGATAGCGAGATACTTAATTTAAAGCAATAGCGGTTTGTGTATATACCCAAACCGTTATTTCTTTTATACATTGTGGCAAATAGTCTTTAATTCAGTTCTTTCAATAAAGTTTTAGCGGCTAGTTTTCCTAGTTCATTTGACGCTAAAGGACTTGCCCCAGTAATTAATTTTCTATCTACACAAACGGTTTTATCAGATTCTGTGTTAACAATAATCGCTCCTAAGCTTTTTAACCTTTCGCTTACCCCTAAAGTCATGTGGCCAGGTAAATAACCAATCATTGGTGTCATTTCATCCACAGCGTCAGGGAATACAGCCATCTTATATCCATCGTAAAGAAATTTTTGATTATCCATTGCAGTAGATAATAAAGCACCTGGTCCATGACAAAGCGTAATTGTAAATAAGTCTCTGTTGTGTGCCCAAGTCAAGGCTTTTGCAACATTTCTATCTTCTGGAATTCCAATCATTGCTCCGTGTCCACCTGGTACAAATACGGCAGCATAAGAACTATCATTTGCAAATGAATTCGTAATAAATTCAGCTAGCTTTTTAGGCTGCTCAAAACTCGATTTATACTCGTTGTAGATTGCTTTTACATCTGCGTCTTCTTCAGGAAAAGCCCACATTTCAAATACAACAGGTTTACCAGTAGGAGTAACTATGTCAAAATCAAATCCTGCATTTTTAAGGTGTAACATTGGTACAAGTGCTTCTATTGGGTGATTTCCTGTAGAAAAGAATTTACCATTTTTCATCTCCAAGTTTTTTTGCTCAGTGAAAATTACCAAAATCTTCGATTTATTTCCTTGGTATTTTGTGTACTTGATGTCCTCAAAATCCGTTTTAGAAACTGTTCCTAATGATAAGGCTAAACTTGAAGGGCTATAAGAGCCATCCTCTTCTAGTTTAGGTTGAGCCATAAAATAGATTACAATTAATGCAAGTACAATAACACTTGTCAATCCAATTAATATTTTCTTAATCATAATTTTGTTTTTATTATTTGAAACAAAAGTACGGTGCTGGTAAAAGATAAAATTTACCTTATGGTAAGAAAACTATTTTTTAGTATTCTCTACTCTTATACGACTTAAGCTTTGTTGTGTAATGCCTAAATAAGATGCGATGTGATAGTTTGGAGTGTATTGCTCAATATCGGGATATTGTTTCAGAAACAAATCGTATCTCTCCAGAGCCGTTAGTTGCAATTGATTTAAGATTCTTTTATGCAAACTGACCACATGACGCTCTAAGTTTGTTCGTTGAAAAGCTTCAAATTCAGGAAAAAGTGAATATATACCATTCAATTTTTTAGCATTAAATTCGATTATGTTTGAATCAGTAATGCACTCTATTGTTAAGGTAGATAGCTCATTATTGTAGATGGCCATAAAATCACTAATCCACCAATTTTTAATAGCAAATTGTAATGTGTGCTCTTTCCCATTTTTATCAATACAATAAGCTCTTAAGCAGCCGTCTTTAACAAAATATGTATTATTCACAGCTTGTCCTTGTCGAATCAAAACATCCCCTTTAGAAACCGACTTTTCTATTGCAATAGAAACAACATATTCTTCGGCCTTTAAGCTAAGAATTATACTGCTTTTTATTTTATTGATTAATTCTTTCAATTCGTAATAATGATTTTAATTACTTATACCGTTATGTATGCGCCACGTTCGTGGTGTATATAGTTCATGTAATTTATTAAAACCTCCTTATCGCATCTAAATGTTAGTCGCTACAAGGAAGTTTCGTCTAAGTTTATACTATCCAATGGTAACTTTATTTTTTCTCAACCCTTATGAGTAATATAAGTATACCCATATGCTTGGGGGTCAGTTGTTTTATTCGAATTATGACCTAATAAAACGTGAATATACCTTATGTCAACTCGGTTCTCCAATAAGTGAGTGGCAAATGAGTGTCTGAGTGAATGAAATTTCACCCTAACCTCAACAAAAAGCCCATTCCTCCCATCAAAAGAAACGGGTTTTCAATCCTTTTAATCAGTACCCTAAAGACCTTACTTCTTCACCGCCTTTTCAAAAGCAGCTGTTCCACCCACAATAGGGAGGTTAATAGTTGTGCCATCTAAATCTATGGTAAGCTCGGTACCCGGTGTAGGCCAGAGGGTAAATTCTCTGTTGCTTGACATAATCATTAAACCAATTTGCTGACCAGCAGGAATAATTTCACCTCAACTTTGTTGAGTATTGATCAACTGTTTCGGGTTTGAAACGCAGGGCGTTTCGGGACTCAGTACCAATTCACCTAGACAAAGATTGCTCAGAAACCAAAACTTGCGAAAACTAATGTCTTCCCTAAGTTTATTCGCCATCGATAGCAACTGTCGTTATCTATACTAGTAAAAATATTAGATCTGCAATTAGAATTGTCTGAAATACAAAAACCAATATGTCGATATTCATTTTATATCTATAAGCCACTGCAATCAAGAAAATAGTCAGTAATGGAAGAACGAGTCCTGATATGATTCTTAAAGAATAAGAACCTCTGTTTTCAGATGAAAGCAATCTATACCAGTTTACTTCTTCAAATATTCGAGAAACCGAGTATTCGATGTTTTTATGGCCTTGAACTAATTCTGCAAAATCTTCTGTTACATAAAACTCATGCTCATGTGTGATTACTTTATATGAGAAGTGGTAATTTCTGGCAGCATTATAATATTGCTGTCGCTCCTTTTCCACATTGTTGATTTCATCATTTACAATTCTTCCAGGCAAAATAAAATCAACAATGATAACCAGAGCGACCAAAACAAATGCAGCATTCAACGACAAACTAAATTTACTTTGATTTTTATTCATCTTTTAACTCTGATAAGAAATAAAAAACTAACTCACCATCTTTCAGTTATTGCCATATTTCTTCCCAGTCGCTTTATCCAAGGCCATTTTCCCACCTACAATAGGAAGGTTAATAGTTGTGGCATCTAAATCTATGGTAAGCTCGGTGCCAGGTGTGGGCCAGAGGGTAAATTCTCTGTCGCTTGACATGATCATTAAACCAATTTGCTGACCAGCAGGAATGATTTGATCGTCTGGTTGTAGTTCAAAAGTCATTTCGTAAAATTTACCCGGCACCAAAGGCTCACTTTCTCGGATCGATTTATAGTTCTGTGGATCGGCCCAACCTCTTGTAATCAGGTTATCATTAATCTTACTGTCTCTGCCTTCGGTCCATGGCAAAGAAACCAACCAAACCGAAAGGTTGGCAGCTGGTTTACTGCTCGATAAACGGATGGTGATTTTGGCCTTTCCCGAAATATGAACAGGAGCAGTCAAAGTAGGGCTTACAAATAAAAGCCTGTGGTTGGTTGATTCTGCAGCTGCCAAAGCAGCGCCAGCAAATGAATAATTATCAATTAGCGTTTCTTTGCCTTGTCCTGATTTGGCTACTGTTGCCAAACCACCGGCTTTTGGAGCGCCTTTGGTCAAGTAGAGGGTTACATCCTTCGCTTCTGGGTTAGGGTAATCGGCATAAGCCGTTGGCTCACTCTGTTTGTCATTTTCTCTTACAATCCAAGCCTTGGCATCTTGTTCCACACCGTTTTCAACGCCATGTAAGTAACGAGTGAACCAGCGGTTCATCATACTTAAAGGAGGAGGGCCACCATGGCCCGCTTGGTGGTAGAAGATTTGTGTAGGAATGCCTTTGGCCTTTGCAGCTTCATAAATGCGTAAACTATGTTCGGGTACCACATTCCAATCATTAAAACCATGCGACATGAGCAAGGCGGCCTTCATTGGCCCCATATCATTCAAGTAGTCTCTTCCTGCCCAAAAATCATTGTAATCGCCAGTGATTCTGTCCATGCCATTCTTCATTTCTGTGTCTCTTGTAGTCTTATTGTTATAAGCACGTTTTGATTCATCGCCACTATGAATGAAATCGTAGAGCACGTCAATGTCTTCTCCTAAGTATCCTCCGGGAGACCTTACCAAGCCATTTGATCGGTAGTAATGGTAATAGGAAGTATTAGGTGCAATTGGGATGATGGCTTCTAAACCTTCAACACCCGTGGTAGCGGCTGCCAAGGGGATAGTACCGTTGTACGAAGTACCCGTCATGCCCACCTTACCTGTACTCCAGAATGCTTTTACTTCTTCGTTTCCGTCTGGGCTAGTGTAGCCTTTTGCTCTTCCACACAACCAGTCGATTACTGCTTTTGGCGCAAGTGATTCGTTATCTCCGCCTACGGTAGGAGAGCCCTGAGAAAGCCCAGTACCCGGAGATGAAGAATGCACCACGATATAACCGCGAGGCACCCAAATTGAAATTTGTGAATTTGAAATGATAGGTCTTTCGCCTCTGCGCGTGACCGTAGGATTTACTCTCGGTGGAGGGGTAGCACCCAACTCATGTTGAACGTTCCACATCACACCCTCAGACAATGCCGCTGTCCCAGCAAAATAGGGGCTCGATTCGTAGACTATGGGTAGTTTCAGTCCTTCCGTATCAGTTTGCATCGGACGGGTTACATCCACATGCATGCGGTCTGGTTTGCCATCTCCGTCAGTATCAAATGCTGTTTCAACCCAAAGGTCGTGGCGTACCCAGTTTTTTTGGTCTTTGAAAGCTTCAACCACTTGGGCTTCGCCATTTTCAAAAACAGGAGTTGCTTTTTGGCCATAAGCGGTGAAGGTTATGCCTAAAAAGAGCCAGGCGAAATAAACTGGTATTTTCAGAATCGAGGACTTTCTCATAAAATGATATTTGGTTGTTTAACCGCTAGGTAGATATGGATAAAGTCCATCGCTGAACTTAGGCAATGAAGATAGATGAACCTCATCAATAAGGCAAATTTTATTACTTGACGGCTCTTAAATTGATTGTTGTCTTTGAATAAGTGAAGTAGAGCAATGTCATTTGAGCTTGCTGGTGAAGAACACCAACAAGTGCGGGAAAACGTGATAAGTCACCTCGCAGAGGTCTTTTTCAGTAATACAGGACTATACTATGAACCAAGGACTGTTTTCCTACCCTGATCCCTAAGTTTTGAGAGAAGGGTCTTTTTTGGATGATGTGTCGCTTGTTGGTGTAGAACACCAACAAGGGCGGG
>JBLIES010000099.1:0-13051 GCA_047633135.1 Roseivirga sp. | reverse complement strand
AAGGCAATTTTCTCTTCTGGGTCTAACGATAACATAACTCGTTCAATTAACCTGACCACCTTGACTATGCCTGTGTAATTGATCTTATCAGAGTCGTCACTTGGCTTATGATAATCTTCATGTTGACCAGTAAAGAAGTGAAGCACTGGAATATCTTGCAAATAAAAAGAGGTATGGTCTGATGGTCCAACACCAGATTCTGAAGTGACTAGCTTCAATGTATCTGTATTGGCTAATGCAAGCTTATCGTTCCAAACTGGGCTGGTACCAACTCCACTGATCGCAACAGTTTTTTCTTCATTCATTCTACCCACCATATCGAGATTGATCATATAGTCTACTTTACCTAGTTCGACTGTAGCATTTTTGGAAAAGTAATTTGAACCCCAAAGACCATTTTCTTCACCCGAGAAAGCGATAAATAAGTAATTTTTATCCTTCCCTTTAGCCTTCATTATTCTCGCGAGTTGCATAATAGCAGCGGTGCCGCTGGCATTGTCATCCGCACCATTGTGAATGGCAGGTTCACCTCTGTACAAAGAGCCTTCTGAACCGTAACCTAAATGATCGAAATGTGCACCAATAATCACCGTACTCCCAGCGTTGTTGTCTATAAAGCCCACAACGTTTCTGCCGGTAATTCCCGTTCCATCTTCTCCAATTACAGCCTGCTCATGAGGACTGGCGGGTTTGTTAACATTAAACAACTGGAAATAGCCGTCATTGCCTTTTGGGCTAAGCCCAAAGCCTTCGAAAGTTTTTGCAATATAGTCAGCTGCGAGTTTTTCACCTTCTGTGCCAATAGCCCTGCCCTCAAGCTTGTCATCGGCAAGAAAAGCAATGTCTTTCTCTAAACCAGTCTTGATTTCTTTATCTGTTATAAAGGGCGTGCACCCAACAGTGAAGATAAGTACAGCAATAATTAGGGAGTTGGTAATGGTTCTCATGGTAAAATGTTTAAGCTCAAAGATAATAATCATTATCTTCGCAACAGCAAAAAATAACCAGTTCAATGAAGAGTATCCTTTGCGGAATAATTACAATTCTAATCGTGAGCAGTTGCGGTAATAGCAGCTCAAGAGTTACAGATCAAGAAGTAGTTGAGAACTTAGATTCGATTTTACTAAAGCCAAATGAGCGTAAATTTTTAAAGAATATAAAGCAGTTGACCTTTGGAGGTAACAATGCAGAAGCTTACTGGAGCTTTGACGATGATCATATTGTTTTTCAGTCAGATTACAGTGAGTGGGGCGTTAGTTGCGATCAGATGTTTATCACTGATTGGAGAAATGATGACCTTAAGAATAACAAGCCTTCATTAGTCAGTACTGGTCTAGGAAGAACGACTTGTTCTTACTTCTTACCAGACAATCAAAGCATAGTTTACGGGTCCACTCATTTAGGAGGGAAAGGTTGTCCGGCTGTGCCAGAAGCAAGAGAGGATGGAAAGTATGTTTGGCCTATCTATCCAAGCTTTGATATTTTTAAGGCAGATTTAGATGGAAATATCCTTGCTCAATTGACTGACGAGGAAGGCTACGATGCCGAAGCTACAGTTTCTCCCAAGGGTGACAGAATGGTATTTACCTCAATGAGAACTGGAGATTTAGAGCTATTTACAATGAACCTGGATGGATCAGACGTAAAGCAAATCACGAATGAATTGGGTTATGATGGTGGCGCTTTCTTTTCACCAGATGGTTCGAAATTGATTTTCAGGTCTTCTCGTCCTAAGACCGAAGAGGACATTAAAGTGTATCAAGACTTGTTGAAAGAAGGACTTGTGATGCCAACGGATATGGAACTTTATATTTGCAACGCAGATGGTTCAGAGCTTAGAAAACTGACTGATTTGGGTCAAGCGAACTGGGCGCCTTTCTTCCATTCTTCTGGCGAGAAAATCATCTTCGCATCTAATCATACAGCGACACGTGGCTTCCCTTTCAATTTGTATATGATCAATATTGACGGTACTGGTTTGACGCGAATTACAGAAGATGAGACTTTTGATGCCTTCCCTGTATTCTCCAATGATGGAAAATATTTGGTCTTCTCTTCTAACAGAAATAATGGAGGGACGAGAGATACCAATCTGTTTGTAGCTGAATGGATTGAGCAATAAGAATTTATTTTTCGATTATTTCCAAGACTAGTCTTAGTCCAGTAAATGCATTTGGCTGATCGAAGAATTGCTTTTTATCTATTTGACACCAATATGCTGTTTGAGCAAAACTTCCGCCTTTAGCAATCCATTTGCCCGATTCGTCTTTTGATGATGTGAGTTCACTAACGTTTCCCGCCATGTCATAAGTGCCGTATCCGTTTTTGAGGAAGCTACCGACTGGCATTGTTAAACTTCCAGTCCACTTTTCTGATGGCTTTATCAATTCAAACTTGATTTTACCATCTTCATCTCGGTGGCTCATTATTGAGGTTTCGAGTACGCTTAAATAATTGGATAAAGGACCTTTGCTATTGGTCATGAATGGAGACTCCCAAGGTAAATAACTGATTTTAGAGCCTCCCTTGGCTGCAAATTCCCATTCAGATTCTGAAGGAAGCCTTATCACTACTTTCTTAAATCGCGTATTTGAATTTTGATTATAGTAATCTGTGAGCCATTGAGTAAATGCAATGGCATCCGTCATGTTTATGTTATTGATAGGATAATCGTCAAAAGCACGGTGCTTAAAGTAATAATCAATGAGACTATTTTTTTGTCCATTGATAGCTTCCCATCCTTCATTTTTGGGTGTATGAATTACTTTTCTATCATCGGCTAAATTATTCAAAAATTGACGGTAGAGCTCATTTGTGACCTCAAATTGGCTTATGTAAAAATCAATTTTCTCATTTACAACTGAAGGAATGGCTACCCAATAACTTTTATGGATGACATCAGAGGCATCTCTTCGAACCTTCTTTTGAGCACTTAGACTAAAACAGATGAATAAGAGACATGCGCACAGTGTTGGTTTCATAATAGCTATTTTTGAGTAAGCTATATTACTGAAAAATGAGAGATAGTTAATGTTAATAAGGTGGAAAATTATAGATAGTCATGAGCTGAAAGATAGTTCTTCACATAATCCTCAACACCCTCTTCCAATGTTGTAAACTCTTGATCGAAACCAATTGATTTTAATTTGGCCATATTGGCTTCAGTGAAATATTGGTATTTATCGCGGATGTCTGCTGGGGTATCAATAAAAGAGATGTCCTCGGCTTTACCCATGGCTTTGAAAGTTGCCTTTACAAGGTCTAAAAAGGTGCGTGCTTGCCCGCTTCCTAGATTATATATAGCAGAGTCTTTACGGTGATGCATTAAGAAGTAACACACATCCACCACATCTTTCACATACACGAAATCCCTCATTTGCGCTCCATCTTTAAATTCTGGATTGTGTGAACGGAAGAGTTTCATGCCATCGGTTTTTTCAATTTGATTGAAGGCATGCATGATTACTGAGGCCATTCTGCTTTTATGGTATTCGTTCGGTCCATACACATTAAAGAACTTTAAGCCTGCCCAAAAGAATGGAGTTTCTTCTTGTTGAATTGCCCACTTATCGAATTCATTTTTAGAAACGCCATACGGATTGAGTGGAATTAACTTATCAATGTTGGATTGATCATCGTCATATCCGTATTCACCCAAACCATAAGTAGCAGCAGAAGAGGCGTAAACCAATGGGATTTGGTGTTCAATACACTTTAGCCAAATCTGCTTCGTGTATTCCGTGTTCATTTTGTTGAGCAATGCTTTATCGAACTCCGCGGTATCGGTACGCGCACCTAGGTGAAAAATGAATTCCACCTTGTCACCGATTTTACCCAACCATTCAATAAAGTGATCTCGGTCGACAGACTCTAGTATTTGCTTTCCCCTTAAGTTTTTGTTTTTATCATCATTGTCAAACTTATCGACAACTACTACATGGTTGAAGCCTTCTTGATTTAACTTGGCGACTAAACAACTTCCAATAAATCCTGCTGCACCCGTAACTACGATCATAAAGTATCCTTAAATGTGATTGCCAAAGTTAATCAAATACCCACTATATTTGCACCAAATTTCAAATGCAAGTATGATCTACGTTAGTAGGAAAGAGCATTTTAATGCTGCTCACAAACTATATAACCCAAATTGGACAGAAGAAAAGAATGCAGAGGTGTTTGGCCCTTGTGCTAATGCCAACTGGCATGGGCACAATTTCGAGCTAATCACCACAGTGAAAGGTATGCCTGATTCCGAAACTGGTTTTGTGGTTGACTTAAAGCAGCTATCTAATTTGATTAGAGAAAAGGTAATTGATGAATTAGATCATAAGAACCTTAATGTAGACGTGGATTTTATGCTTGGAAAAATGGCAAGCTGTGAAATACTAGTCATGGAAATTTGGAAAATACTTCAACCAGAAGTAGCTAGAATCAGCAAAAATGGAAGGCTTTATTCTTTAAAGCTGTATGAAACCCCTAGAAATTTTGTAGAGTATTTTGGAGAGTAACGGTTGTTAATATTTACAACCGTTCTCCATTCAGTAAGTTCTCCCTCGCTTTAACTACTAACTAGCGACTTTCAGTTTTTTAAACTTTCCTTTTTCGAATTTCTCCTTAGCGTAATCATAGTTGATTTCAAGTTTGTGAATCGTACTATCCGATGGCATTTCAAACATTGCGTCTGTCATAATAGCCTCACAGATTGAGCGTAATCCTCTAGCACCAAGTTTATATTCCATGGCTTTGGTGACGATGTAATCTAAAGCACTTGGCTCAAAAACCAATTCCTTATCCTCCATCTCAAATAACTTGATATACTGTTTTGTCAAGGCATTCTTTGGCGTGATCAGAATGTCTTTTAAGATTTCCTCGGTAAGAGGGTTCAGAAATGTAACGATGGGTAAACGACCAATAAGCTCAGGTATAAGACCAAAGCTTTTTAGATCCTGAGCATTAATGTATTGATGCAGATTCTCTCTGTCGAACTCCTCTTTGTCAGCCTTTGCAGAGATAAATCCTAAAGGTTGGGAATTCAAACGGTTGGCGATATGTCTTTGGATGCCGTCAAATGCACCCCCACAGATAAAAAGGATGTTTTCAGTATTGACAGAAATCATTTTTTGATCAGGGTGCTTTCTGCCTCCTTGGGGGGGGACATTGACATGTGTTCCTTCTAGCAATTTAAGCAAAGCTTGCTGAACGCCTTCACCACTTACATCTCTAGTGATCGATGGATTGTCTGATTTTCTGGCAATTTTATCAATTTCATCGATATAAATGATGCCTCTTTCCGCAGCTTCAACATCGTAATTGGCAGATTGAAGAAGACGGGTCAATATACTTTCTACATCTTCTCCCACATAACCAGCCTCTGTCAGCACCGTGGCATCCGCAATACAAAATGGTACTTGTAGAATTTTAGCAAGCGTACGGGCCACGTAGGTTTTACCTGTGCCCGTTTCGCCTACCATAATTATATTTGATTTTTCAATCACAATATCATCGTCTAGTCTTTTCTGTCCTAAACGCTTGTAATGATTATATACTGAAACAGAAATAACCCTTTTGGCCTCGTCCTGACCGACAACGTACTGGTCTAAATGCTTTTTCATTTCGACCGGTTTAATCACGTTAAACTTGGGGGTTGATGCTTCTTTGCTTTTTGTTTTAAGCTCTTCAGAAAGAATTTGGTTTGCCTGCGATATACAATGATTGCATATATGGGCATGAATCCCTGAGATCATCAAGTCAACATCTTTCTTATTTCTTCCGCAAAAAGAACAGGTTACTTCTGCCATAATATTATTTTGTAGGTCTAATCAGTACTTCGTCAATTAAGCCATATTCTTTGGCTTCTGAAGCTCTCATCCAATAGTCTCTATCGGAATCCTTCTCAATTTTTTCATAAGTCTGACCTGAATGTTTAGCTAAAATTTCGTAAAGGTCTTTCTTTACCTCCATGGTCTGACGCAAAGAGATTTCCATATCTGATGCTTGTCCTTGCATCCCACTCATAGGTTGGTGGATCATTATTCTTGAATGAGGTAATGCAGCTCTTTTTTTATCTGCACCGCCAGCAAGTAAAACAGCACCCATAGATGCGGCTAATCCCGTACAAATAGTGGCAACGTCTGGCGCAACATAATGCATGGTGTCATATATCCCTAAACCGGCATAAACCGACCCTCCAGGGCTGTTGATGTACATAAGTACATCTCTTCTCGGATCAACAGACTCAAGGAATAAAAGCTGAGCAGTAATGATGTTTGCAATGTTATCATCAACTCCCATCCCTAAAAAGATGATGCGGTCCATGATCAATCGTGAAAACACATCAATTTCTGCAAATCTTGTTGGCCTTTCCTCAATAACCGACCTTGTCATATTGTCAATTCTGCTGGCATAGCTGTCAATACTTGATCCGCTAATACCTCTATTGTGAATTGCGTATTTTCTGAATTCGTTTTTATCTATCATGTATTTTGAAATATTGAACTTAACAAATTTAAAAAAAAAGTCCTTCGTTCAAAGGACTTTAGTTTCAACAAGGGGAATGGCCTATTAGTTCTGAACTATCTCCTTAAATTTTTCAACATCAATTTCCTTTTCTTCTATCTGAATTTTATCCTTGACAAATTCCATGACTTTATTCTCTTGAACTTGCTCGGCCATTTTCATGTAATTCTGTCCTTTTTCGCCTTGCAGATAATGCTCAACAAAAGATTCCATTTGATCAGTTAATTCACCCATTCCAGATCCAGCGAACTGCTGAGCAATCATTGCGCGAGTAGCTTCTTTGATATCCTCTTGTTCGGCTTTAACCTCGTTGTCTTTTGCAATTTGTCCTGAAATCAAGTTCCAACGCAACTGATCGGCATAGAGGTGGTATTCTTTCTCTATATCGGCATCGGTTACTTTACCTTCACCTGTTACTTTCAACCAATCTTTCAAAAATGCATCAGGAAGATTGATTTTAGTCATCTCCATCAGCTTGTCTTGAACAGTTTTGTTTAAGTAAGCAGTAGTTTCTCTTGAATAATTCTCCTCAATTGTTTCTTTTACCTTAAGTGTGAATTCCGCTTCGTCCTTCACGCTATCAGGTCCAAAGGTCTTATCAAAAAGCGCTTGATCCATTTCTGCTTTTATCTTTCTATTGACGTTCTTCACCACGAATTGGAAGTTAGTATCAAGTCCAACGATTTCATCAGCGGTCTTACCTAATTGCGAGGCTATTTCTTCTTTGCTCGAAAACAGATCATTCAAATCAACATTGATCTCGTCTCCTGCTTTTTTACCAACAAATGCTTTTGGATCAGCTTTGGTGAAAGTGCTAGGGTCTAATGTGTTGTCATGCGATATGCCTGCGGCTTCATTTATTAAGGACCCGAACAATAAATCACCATCTTCACTAATGTCAGGGTTGGTCATTGTCCCGAACTGTATTTTTACATTCTCAATGGCATCATCAACAACCGCTTTATCAGCTGTGATTTTATAAGAAGGTACATTTACTGACTTGTCAAGTGTTACGATGAAGTCTTCAACTAGGCCTACATTATATTCAAACTCAAAGTCTTTTTGCGCATCCCAATCAACAGATTCGATTTGTGCTTGATTTGGAAGCGGCTCTCCTAAGATTTTAAGGTCTTTGTCTTTTATGTAATCTTGGATGGCATGGCCAACGATGTGGTTAATTTCGTCAACAAGAATCGACTTACCGTACATCTTTCTAATCAAACCCAAAGGAACCTTACCAGCACGAAATCCTTTGATCTCTGCCTTTTTTCCGTAGTCTTTGATTTTAACTTCTACCTTGGATTGGTAATCTGCTTCGTTTAATTTAATTTTAATTAAAGCAACGTTTGAATCCTTTTTGTCTAATGAAATGTCCACAGCTCTTAAATTTTGATGCTAGTTATAAAAAAAACCCCCAATCATCGATCGAGGGTTTATCATGTGCGGATGAAGGGACTCGAACCCCCATACCTTGCGGCGCTAGATCCTAAGTCTAGTGCGTCTACCAATTTCGCCACATCCGCATGTATTTGGAAATGGAATGCAAAGGTAAATATATTGAGATAGAATTCAAGCCCTGAAAATTCTTTTTTTTTGTAAAACTGATATTCATCGAAATAGAGTACTTAATTTGACCTTATGATAGCGGTAGATTTAGAAGAAGAGAGGAAGGAAATCATAAGACGATATCGCAAACTGCTGCGATTGGCGAAACCATTTCTTAAAGGAGATGATGCTAAAATGATTAAAAAGGCATTTTACACTTCCTTAGAAGCGCATAAAGAAATGCGCAGAAAATCTGGTGAACCGTACATTTACCACCCTTTAGCGGTCGCTCAGATTTGCGTAGAGGAAATTGGGCTTGGAACAACATCTATCATTTCTGCTCTGCTGCATGATGTTGTTGAGGATACCGAAATAGAATTAGATGAGATTGAAGCTAATTTTGGACCCAAGGTAGCCAAGATCATAGACGGACTCACAAAGATTTCTGGGGTCTTCGAGTACGGTAGTTCACAACAAGCCGAAAACTTCCGTAAAATGTTGCTCACGCTTTCAGAAGATGTCAGAGTGATCTTGGTAAAGCTTGCAGATAGGTTGCATAACATGCGAACGTTGGAAAGCATGCCAAGGCACAAGCAACTAAAGATAATCTCTGAGACTATTTATTTATATGCCCCTTTGGCTCACAGGCTGGGCTTATACTCTATTAAATCGGAGTTAGAAGACCTGTGGTTGAAATACACGGAAGAGGAAATGTTTGTTGATATCTCATCGAAAATCGCAGAGAGTAAATCATCTAGGAGCCGCTTCATACGAAACTTCATTGCCCCCGTTCAAGAAGAACTCAACAGGGCGGGTCTACATTTCGAGGTTAAAGGAAGACCTAAATCTATTTATTCTATTTGGAATAAAATGAAGAAACAGAGCATTCCTTTCGAAGAAGTGTATGATCTATTCGCCATTAGAATTATTGTCGATACAGATCATGATCATGAGAAAGCTGCTTGCTGGCAAGTGTATTCAATCGTTACAGACTTTTACACCCCTAACCCCGATAGACTTAGAGACTGGATAAGTACGCCCAAAGCCAATGGTTATGAATCATTACATACTACTGTTATGAGCCGAACAGGCATGTGGGTGGAGGTACAGATTCGCGCAAAAAGAATGGACGATATTGCTGAAAAAGGTTACGCAGCGCACTGGAAGTACAAAGGTGGTCCGTCCACATCTCATGAATCAGGTCTTGAACTTTGGATTCACAAAGTGAGAGAGATGATCGAAAGTAACGATACGAGTGCAATCGAATTTGTAGATGACTTTCGAGCTAACCTTTTCAGCGAAGAAGTATTCGTTTTCACCCCTAAGGGAGATTTGAAGATCTTACCTGCCGGTGCAACCGCGCTAGATTTTGCATTTGATATTCATACAGAAGTGGGTGCCAAATGCCTGGGCGCCAAAGTGAATAACAAATTAGTGCCGCTAAACTATGAGCTGAAAAATGGCGATCAGATCGAAATACTAACATCCTCCAAACAAAAACCAAATGAGGATTGGCTAAGATTTGCGGTAACCTCGAAGGCAAGGGCTAAAATAAAAGACGCATTAAAGGACTTCAAAAAGCAGGCAGTGATGGACGGAAAGGAAATCGTTCAACGCAAGCTCAAACAAATGAAAATCCCGTTTGACAGTGACGTAGTCAATCAGTTAAGAGCCTTTTTTGAAGAGAAAACGGTCACCGAGCTTTATTACAAAATAGGAAAAGGGATTATTGATGCCACGGGAATTAAGAAATACAAGGAATTAAAAGTTAAAACAAAATCACCTAGGGCAAAGGCCGAAAAACTAAGCGACTACAGCGATGACTTCAGTAAAGTAAAAGACACAGGCAGGGACCTACTGTTGATTGGAGAAGATATGGATATGGTCGATTACCGACTCGCCAGGTGTTGTAATCCAATCCCAGGGGATGACGTTTTTGGTTTTGTGTCCATTAATGAAGGGATTAAAGTGCACAGGACCACTTGCTCAAACGCACCTGAATTGCTTTCAAATCATGGCAATAGGGTGGTCAAGGCAAAGTGGATGTCTGAACAGCAAAATGCATTTTTGGCGGGGCTTAGGATTATAGGGACTGATAGGCTTGGCCTGATGCGAGACGTGACGGATATAATATCGAATGAACTAAAGGTAAATATGCGATCGATAAGTATTGATACCGAAACTGGAATTTTCGATGGCCAAATAATGCTCTACATCAATAACACTAAGCATTTAGATGATATTATACGAAAACTCGAAAAGGTACCTGATATTATGAAGGTCAGTCGTTTTGAATCGAAGAATATGTAAAATCGATTTTAGATGTATTCTTATAATTCTCAAAGGCCTAGTGATCAAAACAGAACGTTTTATCAGCTCATTATGCTGACTCCTGCCACAGAGGAGGGAACAAAAATGTTCGGGTTAAACTCTTCGTAAACCTAGGGAAAGAAGACTCGAGGTTTTTGGGTCATAGCTACTTTTCTTCGAAGTCTCTAGGTTAAGAATGAGTGAAAGCTAATTAAATACAGTCTTTTCGTGAACTAAATAAGGAACCCTAATCGATTTATTGAAGTTCATAAGTGCATTGAGGCTATGTTTTAGATAATCTTTGAAACTTACCTTTGCGATACCTATTAACTTAGTGAGTGAAATGAGTTAAGAATCCTATATTTGCAACTTAATGTACAGACTATAATGCCATTAAAGCCGGAGGTTTTTGAACAAGTAAAGAAAATATTTACCGCCTTCTTAGAAAATAAGGCACTTAGAAAGACACCTGAGAGGTTTGCCATTCTTGAAGAAATTTACTCTAGGGACGGTCATTTTGATGTGGAATCACTCTACATTTCAATGAAAAATAAAAATTATAGGGTGTCAAGGGCAACGGTCTACAACACATTAGACCTCCTGGTTGAATGTGACTTAGTTTCTAAACATCAATTTGGGAAGAATTTGGCACAGTATGAAAAGTCGTTTGGCTTCAAACAGCATGATCATATCTTGATGTTAGACTCAACCGAAGTACTAGAATTTTGTGATCCTCGAATTCAGAACATTAAGAATACCCTAGAAGAGATGTTTGACATAGACATAATGCACCACACACTCTATTTTTTTGCAAGACCAAAAAACAAAGAAAAAAAATAGAGACTTATTATGACTATGAAATTTAACTCAAGCATTGATTCAGGTATTTTGATATTAACCCTTTCAGGCAACCTGATAGGAGAGGAGATAGGCACTTCCCTACTTGAGCAAGCAACAAACGCCTTGGAGGTAAATGTTAAATTTTGCGCTATTGATATTAGTGAAGTAAAATATATTAACAGCAGTGGGATTGGGGTGTTAATCACAATCTTAACCAAGTTTAGAAACCAAGACGGTGAAGTATGTTTAGTAAACCCGTCTGAACATGTCAAAAAGTTACTGATTATAACAAAGCTGAATGCCATATTCAGCATAGAAAATAAAATGGCAGACGCCATATCAAAATTAAAGCACGATTAGAATGAAGGTTGATGTACTTTTAGGCTTACAATGGGGAGATGAAGGCAAGGGAAAAGTGGTTGATGTACTTGCTCCAAAATACGATGTTGTGGCACGTTTTCAAGGAGGACCTAATGCGGGTCATACATTAGAGTTTGATGGGCATAAACATGTTTTACATCAAATACCCTCTGGAATATTCCGCGAAAACATAAAGAACATCATTGGCAATGGTGTAGTATTAGATCCTATAATATTCAAACGAGAAATTGAGGCGCTAGGGAAGTTTAATATAGATTTTCAAAAAAATCTGTTTATTTCCAAAAAAACTCAACTGATTCTTCCAACTCATAAGTTGCTGGATGCCGCCTATGAACAATCCAAAGGAAAAGATAAGATTGGATCAACGTTGAAGGGAATAGGTCCGTCATATCAAGATAAGGTGGCCAGGAATGGTCTCAGGGTCGGTGATATCGTGGCCCCAGATTTTGAAGGGAGGTATAGGAACTTGGTGAAGAAGCATGAAAGCATACTGAGTCACTATGAGTTTGAATATAATTTAGAAGAGGCAGAGGCGCCTTTTGTGGAAGCCGTTGAGTTCCTACGTCAATTTAACTTGGTGAATAGCGAATACGTAATTAACGACTACATAAAATCTAGTAGAACGGTTCTCGCAGAAGGAGCTCAGGGTTCCTTGCTCGATGTTGATTTCGGTAGTTATCCATTTGTAACGAGTTCTAATACTATGACTGCAGGGGCTTGCACTGGCCTCGGGGTAGCGCCAAGAGATATCGGAGAGGTCTTTGGGATATTTAAGGCCTACTGTACACGTGTTGGAGGAGGACCATTCCCCACAGAGCTGTTTGATGAGATAGGAAAGAAGATACAAGATGAAGGTCATGAGTTTGGGGCCACAACAGGGAGACCTAGACGATGTGGCTGGTTAGATTTACCCGCGCTCAAATATGCTATCATGCTAAATGGGGTGTCTCAGCTTTTCATGATGAAGGCAGACGTGCTCAGTCCATTGGATGAAATTAAGATATGTACCCATTACGAATTATCAGATGGCTCATTAACCGAGGAGATGCCTTTCCAATTATTAGACGAGGAGGTGACTCCTGTTTACAAATCTTTCAAAGGATGGAAAAAAGATATTAGGAACATAACATCCTATAATGACCTTCCACGGGAGCTAATTGAGTACATAGAATACATTGAAAAAGAGACCGGAGTGGCTGTTAAAATAGTTTCGCTAGGCCCAGACAGGAAAGAAACGATTCAGAGGTAGGCTCAAAGGATTGGTTTACAGCTCCTTGGAAATAAATTGATGTTTTTGATGAAAGACGCTTGTATATTTGAAATTAATTAGTGTACATTTGCATCCCGTTTAAACGAAGCGGGAATAATATTGAGGAGAGGGATTAAGGGAAGCGATAAAAATATCTTATTTTTTTTACTTGGTTTCAAAATTTATTAAGTTACCTTTGCATCCGCTTAC
>JBLIES010000098.1:0-13178 GCA_047633135.1 Roseivirga sp. | reverse complement strand
ACTGTTCTACCCGCCCTAAATGGGCCAATCATTCTATATGCTAAATCTTGGAAGGCTGATTGATCTACGCTTTGACTGTAGCCAAGACTTGAGACCAACAGAATGGCAATTGAAAAAATGAATCGCATAAAGTTGAATTATAAAGGTTTAAAGCTTACTAATTTAACCTTTTTTGCTTATTCATGAAGTGTGTATGACTATAAAATCAATTCAGTTTTTGACCTTTGGGAAAAGGTTAGTAAGGCCGCAAAAGATACCTCGATTCAATAAAATAAAGTTTGCCTATTTGATAATCACAAACGCTACTCTTCTATTGAGTCCTCTTCCTTTGTCGGTCGAATTTCTCCCAACCGGGTTTTCGGCACCATAACCTTTGGTTTCAATTCTAGAAGCCACAATTCCTTTGGAGATGACATATTCCTTAACGGCATCTACCCTTTTCAAAGACAACTCTTTTAACAGAGCCGGATTTCCACGGTTATCTGTGTGCCCTTCTAATCTAATTTCCATTTCAGGGTTTGCTTCAAGCAATTCTACTAAATCATTCAGGTGCTCTAAAGACACTTCACGGTTAGAAAAGTTAGCTGTTCCCTCCTCAAAAAGTATATTTTCGATCTTCACTTTTGTACCGATAATCTTAGGGGTCAACCTAAAGCCTTCAACACTTCCGCTAGCGTTGCTACTTCTCGCTGATATGGAGGCCACTGTAAAAGTTTCTTTGTAGTTTAGGTAACCCTCTGCACTGATCTCTACATTTACCTCGGTTCCCTCAGGCATTGTAATCAGGAATTTCCTTTCAGGAGAATCTACTTCAGACGTATTGACTTCTATTTCTTTGTCATTGTAAATCAGCTTAACTATTGCCGCTAGCGGCTTTTCCCAGAGGGCGTCTACTACTTGCATAGTCATTGTAATCACCGAAATGGAAGGTTCCTTGTTGATTTCTTTTTGCTTGACAATAAGTGTTTCTCTTTGCACCTCTATGGCTGTCTCGTCTAATTTAATGGCGAAAATATCACCAAAACCTTGGCTATTTTGGGTCGAAGAAAAATAAGCTAAATCACCATCGAAGGGTATGAAATAACCGAGCTCTGTCCCCTCGGTATTGATGGAAGTGCCAAGGTTAATAGGTTGTTCCCAATTGGTCCAAGAATCATCTCTTCGCTTGGTTTTATAAATTTCTCTACCCCCTGTAGTGTCTTGCCCATTCGATGCAAAATATAGCGTTTGCATGTCTCCTGCCAAAAAAGGCGCCCATTCTTCAGCATAAGTATTGATAGCAATCCCCATATTTTGAAGCTCAGACCAATTACCGTCCTCTTGCTTTAGGGTAACGTAAAGATCTTCGTTTCCATAGCTATCGAAACTTTTCATAGACAATATCATCACCTTTTCATCAATAGAAATGGTACCACTTAAATACTCTGAGGAATTTGAAAAAAACCTGATATTTATGGGTTGAGGAATAGACCAATGGTCTTTTACCCAGTCAGACATGGTGATGCCTTTTTGTATAAGACCAGTATTGTCCATGTAGTTAATAAGGTAAATCCGTTGGCCGTTGGCTGAAAATCCAACGATACCGTTGAGCCCTTTATGATTGATCGTACTGCCCGCATGCCTAGCCTCAGACCAGCCTAAGCTGTCTTTTTCTGAATACCAGATATCGCCTTTATCAATTACTCCTCCTTCATTTTTAGGATGTCCTGAACGCGTAAAGTACAGTCTTTTACCATCTGGAGAGACAACGGGATTTTGCTCATCAAAATTAGAGTTGACTCTATTTAGGTTGATATGCTCTACTTTTTGCCCAAAAAGATCAAGGGTGATGAGTAAAGAGCATAAGATTAAGAGAGAGAAGATTCCTTTCATTTTCACGATTGCCTTAATGCCCAATTCAACGCTTAAATTGTACTTTAATTTTATGTCGAAGGTAAGTTCTTTTGATTGAAAAGATGGAGGATTTCAGCGTATTAACAATATTTAGGAGTTACGGCTCTCGTTATTTTGATCTAGCCTTACTCTTAAAGTTACCGCTTTCCCGAAAAGAGAGATGCCTGTGTTGATTGTGATCAAGGCGGCAGTACCCCACCAAAACCAGTCTTGCCATATTTCAGCTTCATACTTCCTTATGAGCGCCTCTCCCATAACTGAAAGGCCTAAACCTATCAATGATAGCCCTGTAATAGCAAAAATCAGCCAATTGCGTTTCAACTGTTTGATTTCATTCATCGTTTTAAACTTAAAAGTAGATTTCTTGTGCCAGCCTATAAGTATTGGCATGTGCTTCAACGATATGACTTATTTTTTCAGAATAACCACCTCCCATGCAGGCTGCAATCGGAATATTATTCTTCTTACAAAGTGCCAAGACTTTTCTGTCACGTTCTTTACAGCCCTGAATAGACATCCCTAGCCTTCCCAATTTATCTGTCGCCAATACATCAACGCCAGATTGGTAAAACACAAAATCAGGTTGTACAGAGTCGAATACTTTATTAAGATGTGTATCCAAAAGGCCTAGATAAGTATTATCGTCTGTACCATCTTTCAAACCAACATCTAAATCTGATTTTTCCTTGTGCAAAGGGTAATTGGAGGCACCGTGCATACTGAAGGTAAAAACGCGATTGTCATTCTGGAAAATCTCGGCAGTACCGTTGCCTTGATGTACGTCTAAGTCAACGACTAGAACCTTCTGGACAATACTTTGGTCCAGGAGGTAGTGCGCTGCAATTGCAATATCGTTTAACAAACAAAAGCCTTCGCCACGATTGGTAAAGGAATGATGAGTACCTCCAGCAATGTTCATGGAAACCCCGTACTCTATAGCAAACTGAGCTGCTTGTACAGTGCCCCCCATGATCGTAATCTCTCTTTGAACTAGGGCATCAGAGAGCGGAAACCCAGTTTTCCGCTCTTCTTTTCTGGTCAGCTGTTTTGTTTTTAGGTTATTCCAATAAACAGAGTCGTGAGTCCTAATGACTTGTTCTTCTGTTATTTTGGTAGGCTCAAAAAGGTTATTTTCTGTAATTGTGCCTTCATAGAGTAATTGCTGAGGAAGAAGGTCATACTTCTCCA
Organism: Roseivirga sp.; assembly: GCA_047633135.1. Classification (GTDB taxonomy): domain Bacteria; phylum Bacteroidota; class Bacteroidia; order Cytophagales; family Cyclobacteriaceae; genus Roseivirga. The sequence goes on along the minus strand of JBLIES010000098.1, from coordinate 10,097 downwards.
TCGGAAAGCGATGATTCTCTGGTAAGGGATGAGCGAATATTTCTGTCCAAGCGATTTTCAGCATGCACTTAAAAGCCTAAAAGGGAAGCGCTTGTTTGAAATAAATCGAAAATATCTTTTTTGGTTTCTAAGCCTCAATCTTCATCGTCATTGTCTAACTGAAAAGAATAATGGGTGGCGTCCAATTCGAGCGCATCATTTTTAAAGTTTTCGATAAACTGCTCTATCACTTCAGGAGTCACTTTTTCGATATTCAAGCCAATATCAAGACCAATACTGTCTTCATCATTCTCATCAATATCAACATGCTCTTGCACTTTAACGGTCTCCTCATCTTCTAATTCTTCCATCACTTCCGCCATGTACAACCCAATCTCTTCCTCTAAATCGTCTAAAGGTTTGATATCTCCGTTCTCATTCTCTTCGTTATCAATTGAGCGATATTCTGGGAATCTCTTCGCGGCTTCTTGCTCAGCGATTTCATATATTTCGCTAGTATGTTGAATTTTCAGTGTGTAAAGAGCCGCATCAAAAACAACTTCTTTACCTTCATGAAATCCAGTAAAAATGAAATTCATATAATCATCAGAGTTATCTTCTGAATCGATCACTAAATAGGATTTGCCTGAATCTTTAATTCGGGCATTTATTGCCACTAAATCTTTGTAGTCTAACTTTGTATTGCTCATATCTTCGAAGCTTATGCTTTTTTTTGAATTGCTGATTGCCAAATCATGCTATTGATTGGCAGTAATAGTTTAATTTCCTTCTGTGATTTATCAAATGACTTTTTTCATTTGACTTTTTAGGTAGAGTACTCTATCATCAAATTTATGAGGGTGATAATCCACGTCAGGATGTTGGATTGCCTTTAAATAAGTATCGATTTCATCTGAATGGTCTACCGTCCTGCCTGTTTTCATACCAACATACTTTAAGGTACTCCACATTAACGTTTTTAAGTGACTCTTGGCTTCATCGAACATACAATATTCGACAACTAAGGTGTTTTTATTGAACCAAACTACTCTTGACTTGATACTGACCCACTCACCCATATTGGCAGGTCTTAAATAGGCAATATGATGATTATATACTACCCAAACGGCATCGTATTCTAAGATAAAATCTTTCATTTCAACACCGTAAATTTTGGGGACTTGATCCTCTCTGGCATTGAAGAAATAATCAAAATACTTAGCATTATTTAGATGTCTTAACGGATCACAATCCTGAAAGCGAATGACCACTCTTGATTCTGTTTCGGTAGGATACTCTTTATTTGGATCAACTGTAAACATTATAAATATCTTTCTTTTAAAATCATGACATGATGAGCAACATGCCCAACTACCATAGCAGCCAAAGCACGCACACTCACTGGATGATCGCTCGCAGATCCAATCATCTTACTTTCTTCCTCAGTAAGGTTGTGGTAAAAATAGATTGAGCTTTCTCTGATGGCAGCGAACTCTAGTTTTAGGCTTTCAAAACTCCGCCTATTTCTACTTGCGCTGGCTTGATAAATATCTTGATCCATACCAGGTAATGATTGCTTGTCTCCACGGGCAATGGCCAAAGCTCGATAAGTAAAAATTCTTTCAACATCGTTAATATGATTTAGCACTTCCCTGATAGTCCATTTGCCTTCACCATAAGCATAGTCAGATTTTTCACTGTCAATGGAATCAAGAAGGATCATTACTTCGTTTTTCTGAGCACTTAGCTTTGTTAACAAATCAAACCCTTTAAGCTGATTGATGTAGGGCTGGTAAAAGGCATTAAATTCTCCAGATTCTGGTGGTGAAATCATAGTTCAAGTTAAGTGAAAATTAAAAAGATGAGCAAGGAAAATAATGTAAATTAAATCTCTGTTCCCTCTTCGACCCAGCTGCTGTACATGATGTAATTTTGAGGAGTTTTATCGATCACCAATCTTAGTTTTTCATCAATTTCTTTAATTCTTTTCGCAGGAATGCCTGCATACAATGAATTTGGTTCGACTATGGTATTCGCTAGGACCACTGCACCTGCTGCAATCATTGATCCTGACCGAATTATGACATTGTCCATCACTATTGCCCCCATCCCTATGAGTACGTTATCTTCGACAATGCTACCATGGACAATGGCATTATGCCCAATACTTACATTTTTACCTAATACCGTTTTTGAATGATTGAGAGTGCCATGAATTACTGCCCCGTCTTGAATATTACAGTTATCGCCAATCTCTATGCGACAAACATCTCCCCTGACCACTGCATTAAACCATACACTACAATGATCCCCCATCACTACCTCACCCAATACAGTAGCGTTGTCTGCTAAAAAACATTCTTTCCCAAAAACGGGCTTGATACCCCTTGATGTCTTAATTATCGCCATAATAAAATTTATATGTACATACATTGAACTTTCGCCAAGTCATTGTAGTTTTGCAAACATATTCAAACAATCCGTTCAAAAATGCGTTGTCTGTCTATTAAATTTAGGGAATCCATTAACAACAATAAATTAAATTAACATGAAATCTATTAAATCGACTTTGGTATTAATCGCCTTAGTATTTTTAGCAGCCGCCTGTGGACCCAAAGGTTCGACAGTTGAAACTTCTGATGCAAAGGAAGTCGCTAGCGCCAAAGAAGCAACTTCAATGGCAGTAAATATTAACAATAGTATGGTTACTTGGATCGGCAGTAAGCCTGCAGGTAAGCACAATGGATCAATTGGAATCTCTACTGGCGAGATCCAAGTAAGTGGAACTGATATTGTAGCAGGTAATTTCACAATCGATATTACTTCTTTAAAAGTGTTAGATATCCCTGCTGACAATGAGAATAATGGTAAGTTATCGGGTCATTTAATGTCCCCTGATTTCTTTGATGCTGCGAGTCATGCTACAGCAACTTTCGAAGTCACCTCAGTATCGACTTTCGATGCTGCTGCACTTTCTGCCGATGTAGAAGAGTACAAGACTGACTATTCTCCCGCTGCAATGAGTGAAATCATGGTAGATAACCCTACTCATATGATTTCTGGTAACCTTACGATGAGAGGAACTACCAAAAATATTACTTTCCCTGCGAGTGTGGCTATTGACAATGGAGTAGTAAAAGCAAAAGCAAACTTCAATATCAACAGAACCGATTGGGGTTTGATGTACAATGATGAAGCAAATGCCGTTGACAAAGCAAAGGATAGCTTTATTTATAACACTGTAAACGTTGGCTTTCAATTAGAAGCTGGTACTAGCGCTACAATGTAATATTTTGAAGTAAAATTAAAATGAAGAAGGAAGCTCAAAAGGCTTCCTTTTTTATGCATTCAGCTTTCTTATCTTTGACTCCATAAAATCAAATTGATTGAAAAAGGTGCTATTAACTGATAAATCGAAATTCATACAGCAAGCCTTGCATTGGGCCGCTACCTATTCTCATTTTGCCTACTCTGACTGCAATGACATTGCTTATCCACACGCTGGTTTTAAACAATACTTGGCCGTAGGCGCAAAACGAACACTTAATGCTTCGAATACACCATTCGAAGCCATACTCAACTTTCATCAAAAAAAATGGCTCTTTGGTTTTTTAGGCTATGACCTCAAAAACAACATTGAGCAACTTAACAGTGAGAATAAGGATCTTTTAAACTTCAAGGAATTCTCCTTATTTGAACCAGCGCATTTATTAGTTCTTGAAGGCGATTCGATTGAAGTTTTTTCTGAGCAGTCGAATGTAATCGAACAGATTCAAGCCTACAGCTTTAAACCAAAACACAATAAATTTACCAAGCCTAAGGAAAGTGTAGCGAAACGCCAGTATTTGGCCGCAGTTGAAAAACTTCGTAATCATATAGAGGAAGGTGATTGTTACGAAATTAATTACTGCCAAGAATTTCATGGAGAAATAGTGGAAGCTGATGCCATCGAACTCTACACAAGGCTGAATGAAATATCGCCTAACCCCTTCTCTTGCCTACAAAAACATGATGAGCAGTACATAATTTGCGCATCACCTGAACGATTTTTGAAAAAAGAGGGCTCAACTATTATTTCACAACCTATTAAGGGCACAAGACCAAGGTCAGAGGACGCTATTGAAGATGATCGACTGGCCAAGGAGCTGCGTTCGGATGAAAAAGAGTTAGCAGAAAATATGATGATTGTAGATTTGGTGAGAAATGACTTAGCTAAATCATCTAAAATAGGTTCTGTGAATGTGGAAGAGATCTTTGGCATCTATTCTTTCCAGCAAGTTCATCAAATGATTTCAACTGTTGTGTCTGAAAAAAGAGATGGCCTGACTTTCGTAGACGTAATTAAAAATGCCTTCCCGATGGGTAGCATGACTGGTGCCCCTAAAGTGAAAGTCATGCAACTGATTGAAACTTATGAAAACACAAAACGCGGCCCCTTCTCTGGCGCTGCAGGTTATATTTCTCCAGACGGAGACTTTGACTTTAATGTACTGATCAGAAGTCTCTTTTTGAATCTAGCACAAGGCACTTATTCCTTTCAGGTCGGCAGTGCGATCACCTATGACTCTATTCCTGAAAAAGAATACGAAGAGTGCATGGTAAAGGCGAAAGCGATACTCTCTTTGCTAATGCAATATGAGACATAAAAAAAGCCCTTGAGATTACTCTCAAAGGCTCTTTCATATAGCGGCACTATGTCTATTTATTAACCGTATTCTTGGTAATTGTTACTTTCCACACTTTGTTTGAGGCGGCCGAGTTTCCTGGTCCATAAGTGCCTGGAGTCGCATTAAAAGCCTCGATACCTCCGTAGATATAACCAACATCTACACTCTGGCCTGATTTGAAAGTTGCGTTTGCATCAATCACCTCAGTAGTTTTACCATTGACTTTAGTAAAGACCACATTGGCTTTCGTGTTATAGATAAAAGCAGACTCTGCACCATAAAAATTATCAGAGTTAAAAATATTCTCTGAATCTAACTTTGGTGTACTTTTTCCACTTTGAAGGTCATACCTAACATGCATGAGGCTATTTGTGAAACCAGATAACATGCTAGTTTGTGCCTGCGCTTGACCATCACCTATACCTCCGATGAGTAACGTGTGTACAGTTGCTGTTGATGCATCATAAAACTCAATGTCGGCACAAGAGTAAACATTCAAATTACCTTGATCATATCCTGAATCAAAAGTATAATATGGACTTGCTGGAATTGGGTTTGGCGAAGAAAAAGCAGGATGAACATAGATTGCAGAATTCCATGCACGGTTATAAGTTGAATCAGGATTCTCATTTGGTGCTATACCTTTTGAACCTGGCTGAAATACACCTCCGTAAAAAGTTAAGCCTTCTGTTAGTTTCTTATTGTTGTCATAAAATAGCGATGGAACAATTGGGCCATCCCTTCTTCTGAATTTAGAGGTGGAATCTGCTGCTAGCGTTCCTATTGTGGTAGGTACATCCGTGATGGCTGTTCCAACAGTAATAATTAAGTCAATATTACCTGGCATTGTACTAAGTGTAAATGGATAAACAGCATCCACATATTGTTGTCCATGGTGGGGGGCAGAACTTCCAAAGTTATGTCCACCAGACATGTAGAAAGTATCACCCAGTTTATACACTTCGCCACCAGTAGCAATAAGTTTTTCATTCTGACCAAAAGCAAACAATTCACTCCAATTGATTTGATCCAAATTCTGATTCTTGACCAAATTGATCATTGAAGGCACATGAATTCTTGCCACTTGATTAAAGGTTTGATATTTACCCGGAACAGTATTAGAGCCAATCGGTGTTCCATAACCACCCACTAGGTATAAAAAGCCATTGTCATCTTGCGTCACTTGTGGGTTGGTTACTCTAAAAACAGTTCCGTATTCAGTCAGCTTTGCAATAATTTGAGGAATCACTTGCATAACATCTCCTGGCCCAGGATGTGCTGCCTGATACGCTTCTAACCTTTCAACCATCTCATTAATCGACATGGTATATGGCGCTGCATTAGATTCAATATTATAAACATAAAACAGCTCATTGAAAGATGGAGGAACAAAAGATGTTGTAGAATAATTAGAGTTACCATTGATCTTGTGAAGACCACCGTTATCACTATTGCTATTTGTTCTTCCTGCAAAGAGAAGAATGTCCATCCCATCTACTCCATGAGCGAAAGACTGCAATGCCGGAGCATTATCGGCCTCTAAAGGGCTGACTGTTACGGCATATTCCGGAATTAGTGTAGCCTCATTTTCTGAGCTACATGAGGAGAATACTATTGTCAATAAAACTAAGATTGAACAAGTTAAGGTTGATCGTTTCATAAATATTTTGGTTGATTGGTTAAAATTAAATCAATATAGTGATAGGAAAAGAAGATTTATGTAATACTTCTGAATTTAAAGTCCTCTCAAAACTTTCAAACAAATTTAAGCCGATTCAAATTTTGAACTATACCCCCTTATGGGTATTCTCAATAACTCACATGACTTGTATTCAATAAATGCTCAAGTCTTAAACCATCATTTCCGCGCCACAAAACATCATCACATTTCCTAAAAACACTTCGCTGCCAATATGTCACTTCTTTGCCCAAAAACCTTATATTTGTGGCCAAGAATACAAGCGAAGGAGCATTAGAAATCAATGGATAACATTATTCAAGACCTAGATATACTCGATAGAAACAGCCAAGAAGCAACGGAAACCCTTCTCACTTCCAAAGAAGAGAACACAGGCAAAACCAAAAAGCTTTATATAGAAAGTTATGGCTGTCAAATGAATTTTGCGGATAGCGAAATTGTGAGCGCTATCATGAAAGAGAATGGTTATGACACCACGTCAGAATACGAACAAGCCGATGTGATTTTCCTAAATACCTGTTCAATTCGTGAAAAAGCAGAACTCACGGTTAGAAAGAGATTAACTGACTTCAATAGAATCAAGAAAAGCAAGCCTGAACTCACCATTGGCGTACTGGGCTGCATGGCTGAAAGACTCAAAGAAAAATTACTTGAGGAAGAAAAGTTGGTGGATCTAGTCGTTGGCCCAGATGCCTACCGCGATCTACCTAGACTTGTCGAATCTGCAGAGTCGGGCTTAAAAGCGATAAATACATTCCTCTCTAGAGAAGAAACGTATGCCGACATCTCCCCTGTTCGATTAAATTCAAATGGTATCACTGCCTTTATTTCAATTATGAGAGGCTGTGATAATATGTGTTCTTTCTGCGTGGTACCCTATACACGTGGAAGAGAAAGAAGTCGCGATCCACACTCCATAGTCAAAGAGGCGCAAGACCTTGTCGACCAAGGCTACAAAGAAGTAACACTGCTCGGCCAAAATGTCGATAGCTACAAATGGTCACCAGAAGAGAATAATAAAGCTTGGTTAGAAAAGAAAGAGAAAACAGATGATCCAATTGAAGTGATCAACTTTGCCCACCTGTTAGAAAAAGTCGCTTTAGTAGCGCCAGACTTGCGGGTTCGTTTTTCTACATCTCATCCAAAAGATATTACAGATGATGTCCTCTACATGATGAAGAAGTACGATAACATTTGTAAATCCATTCATTTACCAGCCCAAAGCGGTAATAGTAGAATTTTGGACTTAATGAATAGAACCTATGATAGGGAATGGTACATCAACCGTGTAGACGCTATAAGAAAAATATTAGGGCAAGATTGCGGTATCTCCTCAGATATGATGACAGGTTTTTGCTCTGAAACTGAAGCAGAGCATCAAGATACTTTAACATTGATGGACTACGTACAGTATGATTTCTCCTATATGTTTTTCTATTCTGAAAGACCAGGCACCTTAGCCGCCAAGAAATATACGGATGACATCCCTCTAAACGTTAAGAAAAAGCGTTTGCAAGAAATCATCAATAAGCAGCAAGCCATGTCTTTGGGTAGAAATAAGTTTGATCTCGGAAAAGTACATCAGGTTTTAGTCGAGGGCACCTCAAAACGTTCCGAAGAACAATTCCAAGGAAGAAACACAGCTAACAAAGTGGTTATTTTCGACCGTGGTAATCACAAAAAAGGAGATTACGTAAATGTGCTTATACATGACTGTACTACTGCAACACTATTTGGAAAAGTAGTTGAATCTTAACCCTTAGCCAACTTTGAATAACAACGAAATACTCAGCATAAAGCAACGATTTGGAATCATAGGCAATAGCCAACATCTAAATCGTGCGATACAAATAGCTACTCAGGTAGCGCCTACTGACATGACCGTTCTGATCAATGGTGAAAGTGGTAGCGGTAAAGAATCTTTCTCTAAAATCATTCACCAGCTAAGCCCTAGAAAACACGGTAAATTTATTGCAATCAACTGTGGTGCTATTCCCGAAGGAACGATCGATTCAGAATTATTTGGCCACGAAAAAGGCTCATTTACAGGCGCTTACGATGCTAGAAAAGGTTACTTCGAAGTAACAGATGGGGGTACTATCTTTCTAGATGAAATCGGAGAAATGCCAATGTCTACCCAAGCTAGGTTATTGAGGGTTTTAGAAAATGGTGAGTTTATTAAAGTGGGTTCGTCTAAAGTTCAAAAAACTGATGTACGTGTGGTTGCGGCAACTAACGTAGACTTATTGAACGCAGTTGATAAAGGAAAATTCAGAGAAGACCTCTATTATAGGTTAAGTACCGTTCCTATAGCGGTACCTGCTTTAAGAGATAGAGGTTCGGATGTGGATTTATTATTTAGAAAATTCGCTTCAGACTTTGGCGAAAAATATAGAGTGGACTCTATAAAACTTGACGATTCCGCCAAGACCATATTGTTAAGGTATAATTTCCCTGGTAATATTCGTCAGTTAAAGAATTTGGTCGAGCAGATTTCCGCCTTGGAAATGGAAAGACAAATTACTGCCGAAACTTTGGTCAAATATTTGCCTCAAAATCGATCGAATGTACCTGCTTTGTATAAAACCTTAGATGGGCAAGGGTCTGAAAGCCTTAATGAGCGTGACTTGTTGTACAAAGTATTGTTCGACATGAAAAAAGACATGACAGAGCTGAAAAAACTGGTGCATGATATTTTAGAGTCGGGTGATCTGAACGAAAGTGTGATTAGAGACCATCCTAACTTATTCAGAAATATAGACGATGCCAGCCCAGCATCAACGAATAGCAAAAATGAGAACCCACAAAAAGAAGGTTATTATTTGGAGTCAAAGCCTGCCGACTATGCCGATGATTATGAAGTAGAAAAGGTAGAAGACATTACCCACGAAATGGAGGATGAATCTTTATCTATCGAGAAAAAGGAAAGGGAATTGATTATTAAGGCATTAAAAAAGAACAATAACAAACGTAAGTATGCTTCTAAAGACCTTGGGATTTCTGAAAGGACACTTTACCGAAAAATTAAGGAGTATGAAATCGAATAGATTACCTGCCTATTTAATAGCAAGTATTGCCCTGATCTTAAGTGGCTGTAGTAATTATTCGTTCTCAGGTGCCTCGATAAATTATACAGAAACCAAGACCTTATCCATTTCGAATTTTTTCAACGATTCTCCGGGCGGCTTGCCCAACATGGGTCAATTGTTCACCGAAGAGTTGAAAGAGTATTATCAAAGAAATACTAAGCTAGAGCTGGTAAAGGCGAACGGTGACTTACAGTTCGAAGGTGCCATCGTAGATTATCAAGTGAGGCCTCAAGCCATTGTTTCATCTGGAGATAGAAACCAAGCCGATCAATCTGGACTAATGAGAGTCACTATTTTTGTTGAAGTGGGTTATGTCAATAAAGCCAAAGAAATCGATAACTTTAAACGTAGATTTAGTTTTTTTGCCGACTACGATCCTCAATCCACTACACTAAATGCAGTGGAAGCAAGCTTGGTAGAAGAGATATTTAATCAAATAATTTTTGATATATTCCAAGCCTCAGTTGCCCAATGGTAATTTAAAGGCTAATTTTGTTCATCCAAAAAATTAGAAGTGAATAAAGACCGATTTAATCAACTACTTGGCAATCTTCATGAAGTCACTAATGAGGATATTAAATCGCTCAATGAGTTAAGAAAAAAATACCCCTTCTTTCAAACACCCTATGTGATTATCGCCAAGGCGCTCAAGAAAATAGACCA
>JBLIES010000097.1:0-13239 GCA_047633135.1 Roseivirga sp. | reverse complement strand
TTCGCTCAATTACGAAAGTAACCATACTAAAAACACCTAAAGCTGTGAGCAGTATACTCACGACAGAGAAGAAGCTAATTGCCTCCAAAAGCCTCGTTTCATTTGCGTAGAACTGAGCAAAGCTGTCATTTACAAAACTGTAATCAAATGCATGATTGGCTTCAAATTCGGCATATTTAGAGGCTAAGAAAGCCAGGGTCTCAGGCATATTTTCTTCCCTCATATTCACTGACATACTCCATAAATTTCTGTTGGACATTCTAAAGGCTACGGGGCTAATCTTTTGGTGAAGCTTTTGGAAGTGGAAGTCCTTGACCACCCCAACAATCTTCATCCCTTTATTTTTGATATTGTAAAGCGTCACCTCTTCATTTAATGGATCTTGCAATCCCAATTGAGCAACGAAGGCTTCATTCACCACTAATGCCGTAGCATCTGAAGAAAACTGAACATCGAAGTCACGCCCTTTGACTAACTCTAAGCCGTAAGTTTCAAGGAAATTAAAATCAACTCCAAAGATGGTTGTTAGTGCGCTCAGGTCAGGATTGGCTTTGGACATCATAGGGCCAGAGTTATTGGTGCTCCCATTGCCTAATATATCTGTACTTACAGATGAAGTTATAACACCCGGATAAGCATCAATCTCGTTTTTGAAGGCCTTATAGTTCTCTCTTAAACTCTTGGAGGACATATTAAAAGTGATCACGTGGTCTTTGTTAAAGCCCAAATCTTTGTGATGTAAGAACTGGTTTTGCTTAAAAGCAATTACCGTTACGGCTATCAGAGATAGCGATATTACAAACTGCACAAACATCAAGGTTTTACGGGCTCGTCCTCCTTTTAAGGATTCTCTTGCCGAAGCTTTTAGTGCCTGAGAAGGCTGAAAAGAAGACAGTACCAAGGCTGGATAAAGACCAGACAGCAGCGAAGTAAACAGCACAATGCCTATTAAAACAGGCAGTAATCCTTCGTTCATTAAAGTGGCTGTGGTAAATTCTTTGCCTGTAAGTTGATTGAAAGACGATAAGCCAATGTCGATTAACAAAATGGAGAACAGTGCGGAGATCACAGTAATCAAAACGGCTTCTCCCAAAAACTGGCGAATCAACTGACCTCGGTGCGCTCCCATTACTTTTCTCACACCCACTTCTAAAGACCGCCTTGCGCCCTTTGCCGTTTGCAAATTGATGTAATTGATGCAAGCGACCACCAAAATAATAATGGCAATAAATAGCAGTGTTTGAATAGCAGTGGCACTCCCAGAAGCAAAAGGCATAAATTGAATATCGCCTGATCTCAAATACATATCGGCAACAGGAAGAAACTCATAACTCATGTTTCCATCAAAGCCAGATTCCTTGGCCAACCTTTCATTCTTAAGTGCTCGAATCTCATCTATGCTTCTGCCTTCCGTAGCTTTGATATAGGTATAAAGTGAGTACTGATACCCTTTCGTTGGCTGCGAACCATCTGAAAAAGTCATGTCCCAAGGAATGATGGCCTTAAACTCAATATGTGAGTTCTTAACGTCAGCAGCAACCCCCCTTACTACCAATGCTTTATCAGAAGATGCGCCAATGAGGTTGACAGTTTTGCCCATGGCATTGGACGTACCAAACAAGGCAATAGCGGTAGTTTCAGTAATTACAATTGAAGAAGGATCGCTCAACACTTGGGCTGCATTTCCTTCAATCAATGGGAAACCAAAAAATTCAAAAAAGTTGCTGCTGGCATACAGATAATCAACAGTTAATTTTTTGGTTGAATTCTCCTCTGCATAAAAATCACCTCGGTTGTTTCTGAGGATGGCCGCTTCTTTAACTCCTGCATAATTTGTCGACAAGTCTTCATAGTCAGCTTCTATAGAGAGTCCCACGTTTCTTTCATTTACACCCGTTTGCTTACCGTAAAGAAAGAAAGTACTCTCACTTTCTGGGATAAAATCATCCATGGCGTATTCGTGCTGCACATAAAGGAGCAAAAGCAGGCTACAAGAAATACCAAGTGTTAGTCCAATGAGGTTAGTTGAAGTAATCAACTTATTTTTCCAAAGGTTCCGAACGGCAAGTTTAAAGTAGTTCCTCATCATATCTATAGAATTTGAAAAACTGTAATGGCCAATTTTAAGCCAAACTTACTAATCACTGTATCTCAGTAAGTTACATGATAAAATTCTATTTATTCGAATTGAATTGTCCATCAGTAACGCTTGAGTGCCCAAATTTGGACACTTTTCAATAACTTGAGAAAGCTATACTCCACTGTTTCAACTCAATAAAGGTCTGGTATAAAAATAGCCTATTCATTAGCATGAAAGAAAAAGGTCGTATTCTCATTGTTGATGACGATAACTACGTATTGCTCTCCATAAGAATTTTCTTGGAGCAGCACTTTACTGATGTGCGCGGCATTAATAATCCAGCACAAATCACTTCGGCCTTATCAGAGAATAAATATGATGTAGTAATTCTTGACATGAACTTTAAGGCTGGCGCCACCACTGGTGAAGATGGTCTCAATTATTTAAAGCTGATCAAGGATTCATCCCCAGAAACAACGGTAGTGCTCATTACTGCCTATGGCGAAATTAAGTTGGCTGTTGATGCCATAAAGAATGGTGCCTTTGACTTCATTGTTAAACCTTGGCAAAACGATAAGCTCCTTTCTACTGTATCTGCAGCTTTTAAACTTCATCAATCCAACCAAAAAGTAAAGCAGCTCACTTCTCAACAAACCGTTTTAAAATCGCTACTTGATGCACCTTTCTCTGAAATTATTGGCGAATCAAAAGTCATAAAGGAGGTTTTCGAGCAAATAGAAAAGGTAGCCGTTACAGATGCCAACGTACTCATCACCGGAGAAAATGGCACGGGCAAGGAGCTGGTCGCAAGGGCGATTCACAGGGCTTCATTAAGGGCCAATGAGGTTTTTATCAATGTAGATATGGGTGCCATTTCAGAAAGCCTTTTTGAGAGTGAGCTTTTTGGCCATACCAAAGGCGCTTTTACCGATGCCAAAACGGATCGGATCGGCAAGTTCGAAGCCGCTAATCATGGCACCTTGTTCCTTGACGAAATTGGCAACCTGATCAAACCTTTGCAAGCTAAAATGCTCAAGGTGATTCAAGACAGAATGATCACGCCTGTCGGCTCAAACGAACAGCGTGAGGTAGACCTCAGATTGATTTGCGCTACCAATGCCAACTTGAGTAAAATGGTGAACGAGGACCTCTTTAGACAAGATTTACTTTTTAGGGTAAATACAATTGAAATCAAACTTCCACCGCTGCGCAAAAGACCAGAAGACATTGCTTTGCTGGCCGAGCATTTCCTGCATGGCTTTAAGAATAAGTATGGTAAAAATGGACTATTTGTACCTGATTATGTCTTCAAAAAACTGGAAAAATATGATTGGCCTGGGAATATTCGAGAGCTGCAGCACACCATTGAAAGGGCCGTAATCATGAGTGATGGTAAGCAATTGCACATCCAAGATTTTAGCCTGATGAATGAAAACAGCACTGCGACTTCTCAAGGAGAAAGCTTCCATCTTGAAGCATTAGAGAAATGGGCCATACAGAAATGCATTAAAAAGCATCAAGGCAATATCAGCAATGCAGCCCAAGAGTTAGGATTGAGCAGAGGTGCACTTTACAGAAGAATGGAAAAGTATGAGCTCTAAAAACTTTGTACTTCAAATCGTTTTCAGGCTGGTATTGATCTCTGTCGGGATTCTTGGTATCCTTCATTTTAGCTATGTCTACATCAACTACATTCGTCTGTTTTTCACATGTATATTCTCCATCATTGCCTTGGTTGAGCTATTCTATTATATTTTCAAAACCAACAGAGAGACCACCCAATTTTTAGAAGCGATTATCCATAACGACTTTACACAAAAGTATGCTGGAGATAAAAAAGGAAGAAGCTTCGGGAAACTCTATGACACTTTTAATAAGGTGAATGAGAAATTTATTCAGGTCAGTCAACAAGAATCTTCCGAATATCACTACATCAAAATGCTGATTGAACAACTCAAGATCGGAGTGCTTTCTTACGATCAAAAAAATAGAATACATTTAGCCAATGACAGCCTAAAACAAATGTTAGGCAAAGAAGAACTGATTAATTTAGATAGTATTAAAAAGGGCAGTCCTGCCCTTCTAGCGTTGATCACCAGTTTAAAACCCAATGAAAATAGAATCGCTAAAATAAACATCAACGAAAGAGAACTTCATTTATCAGTAGGGCTTTCGGAGTTTAAACTGCGCAATTACCACTATCGCTTGGTTTGGATTCAAGACATCAGAGGCGCTTTAGATAAAAACGAGATGCAAGCCTGGCAAAAGCTAATCAGGGTGTTAACGCATGAAATTATGAACTCGGTGGCGCCTATTACTTCCTTATCTTCCACCCTCAATCAAATGGTGGCGCGCGCTAACCAACAGCAAACCGACTTAAGCAAAGACCAATTGCACACCCTAGGCGAAGGTTTAGACGCTATAGAAAATCGCAGTGCGGGCCTTATGAATTTCACGCAGGCCTATCGTAGCCTTACGCGCTTGCCATTGCCTAATATTCACTCCGTAAACGGCCAACGCTACTTTCAAAGAATCAATTCATTGTTCGGTGCTACGCTGGTCAATACCAACATTCAATTCCACATGAGTTTACCCGAGGGAGATTTTATGCTGAATGTAGACCCCGATCTAATAGAGCAGGCCATTATTAATCTGCTAAAAAACGCCAAGGAGGCCGTAATTGAAAATGGTGGCTCTTCGGTATGGTTAAATATTATCCGAACCGACAGCTGGCTAATTGAGATTATCGATGATGGCGGTGGCATCCCTAAAGACATTGAGGAGAGTATTTTCATCCCCTTCTACACCACCAAAAACAATGGCTCGGGCATTGGGCTAAGCTTGGTAAAGCAAATAGTACATGCCCATCATGGAGAAATTGATTTTGCTATCAATCGCAGTAAAGGGTTTACTCAGTTTAGTATTCGATTGAATGGGGTTGATTAATACATTCTAAGTTCAAGTGATAAGGCACATACTCTTATGGACATAAGAGTGATGGAGAACAAAAAGCAATCGTAGTATCAAAGTTCTCAATCGAGTTTCAACTTGACAATATTAAAGCCCCTGTAGTTTTTGACGACCCTGTGAAAAGTTTAGATCGTGACCTTATTGATGATGTGGCAAAACGGCCTATTAACCTTTCAAGCGAGAGACATGGGGGATTTAAATTCACAGTGTTATGCTATTGAATAGTTTGCTCTATTTCATTCAGCCACCAACTTTTTAAGGCAATGCATATAACTTCTGAAATTCAGAAGTAACTTTGATTATTTATAATATCCCTAAATTTGGAGCAGAAGATAAAGTTCCAAATGATGTAAATGGTTATTTACATTCCGCCATTTGACTTTGTTTTGCACACTTATTTTAAAGGAATAACAAAGAAAAAATATTTCTATTACTTCATTTTAAAGGTGGGTGGCAGCATTCTCAATGTTCACAAGGTCAAACTGAATGAAATTTTTGAACGGTGTTGTGCTTAAATGAAAGGACACAGCAACCCAACCGAAACCCATAATGACCTGACAGTAGCAGCATTAAAAATGGACTTTGACCAATTCAGAGCCAGCCACAAAGGACAGTTAGAACTCTATCTCAAATGGCTAAATCAACACGAACGACAACAAGGAGAAAATGCACCCATCACCATGATTTTATGCACCGAAGCAAGCAAAGAGCAAATTGAATTGTTAGAAATGCACAAAGACGGTATTATGGTAGCAGAATACTGGACTGAACTACCTCCTAAAAAATAACTTGATCAAAAAACACATCAAGCTTTAATTGAAGCGAAAGAACGATTGGAACGCAAAAATATTGATAGTGGCACAGATTAACATCCCAAAATCTTTCGTTGAAGTGGATACTTAATCCAAAATTCCGCTAAAAAGTTGACTTGGTTCACCAAGTGTTTGTCTTGAATCCTCAAGCCTTTCCACCCAACCGCATTTTTTGAGACAAATATTAAATTGGTTACATTTCCTTTCCAAACAACCTTAACCAAATCATGAAGAAGATCACCCTCCTATTATGCGCAGCCATTACACTATCATTGAATTTATTCAGTCAACAAAATGCTGATATTTCTGAGCTTGAAAAAGTATCAACCACCACAAACTCATTAAAAATCGATGGTAAAGTGATTAACTATACTGCCAAAGCGGGCACTATGGTTTTGCGAGATGAAAACAACGAACTGATTGGCCATTTCGGCTTTACTAGTTATACGAAAGTAGGCAACGAGAAAAACAGACCCATAATGTTCGCTTACAATGGCGGTCCTGGCTCTTCATCATTTTGGTTACACATGGGCATTTTAGGGCCTAAACGAATAGTGGTTGACGATCCAAACTTTAACAAAGCGGCACCCTATGAAATTGTAAATAATGACTATTCGATTTTAGACATGGCTGATTTAGTCATGATGGACCCGATTGGCACAGGATTAAGTGTAGCTGCGGGTGAGGCTAAATTCAAAGACTTTTGGGGCGTAGACCAAGACAGCCGAAGCATTAGCCTTTTCATTACTCAATACTTGATTAATAATAGCCGAATGAATTCGCCTAAATTCTTACTAGGCGAGAGTTACGGTACTTTCAGAAATGCTGCGGTCATGAATGAACTACTCGGTCAAGGTATTGCGATGAATGGCGTAATTATGGTTTCTGCCGTCTTCGATCTGCGCTCTTTGATGTTCCCTCCTGGCGATGACCTTTCATACATCGTTCACTTCCCAACCTATGCAGCAACTGCCTATTATCACGATAAAGTACCCAATAAGCCTGCTACTATGGAAGCTTATATCAATGAGATTCGAACATTCACTGAGAGCGAATACATTCCTGCCCTTTTTAAGGGAGACCAACTGAGCACAAGTGAAAAACAAACTTTAGCGAATAAACTGGGTAATTATACTGGCACTAAAGCTGACTATTGGATGAAGGCAGATTTACGTGTTACGGCAGATGAATTCTTCGCTGAGTTTTTAAGGGACGAGGGAAAAACTGTTGGCCGCCTTGATTCGAGATATACGGGCATGAACCAAGATGGAATTGAGCAAGGTGGTAAATACGACCCACAAAGTGCGGCCATCTCCCCGGCCTATATTCAAGGTTTCTTAGATTACTTCCATGGCGAGCTTGGAGTAAACAAAAACTTAATGTACACCTTATCTGCTGGCAGACGCGATGGCTTTAATTGGGATTGGACACATAGAGGAAATGATGGCTGGGGTGGTAGCATGGCTGCAATCAACACAGGGCCCGACATGGCGCAAGCCTTGACAAGAGCACCAAACATGAAAATGCTCATCCTCAATGGTTACTTAGATGTCGCTACGGTATTTTATGGTGTTGAACACTCTATCAATCACTTAGGCTTACCTAAAAATATCAAAGACAATATCATTATGAAATATTATGAAGCTGGCCATATGATGTACATTGAGCAGGCTTCTTTAAAGCAATTTAAATTAGATGTGGGCGGCTTTATTCAAGATACCCTCAAACGCTAAAAAGGAATAATTTCAATGGAAAAACTAAACAAGACAAAACGAATGAGTCAGATCGTGATTCATGGCGACACCATCTATCTAGCAGGTCAAATACCAGCGGATACCAATCAGAAAATGAAAACACAAACGGAAAGTGTTTTGAGCAAAATTGATGATTTATTAGCCACTGCGGGGTCTGATAAATCAAAACTGCTCATGGCGACTATCTACATTTCGGATAAAGCTCAGGTAGCGGAAATGAACGAAGCTTGGGATGCTTGGGTAGATCCAGAAAATCCGCCAGCAAGGGCTTGTGTTGAAACGCAATTCCCCAGAGATGGTTTACTAGTAGAAATCGTGGTAACGGCTGCCAAGTAGGTTTTAACCTTCCCTTATTAAAAATGTAAAAATCAGTAACTATCCGCTCGTAGAAAAAAGAGCGAGTATCATCTTTCAGCAAGGATTATGTTCATTAGTGAATACTGCCAAATCGAAAGTTCAGTAAAGAAAATAGATTTAGGTACAGTCGAAAAATCCCTTCTAGAGGTAAATACAAAAGCCTACTTCCGTAGGCTTTTGTATTATAAAATTGCACTCCTCTGAATTCCTCAATAAAGCCTCGACTGATTGATTCTCTATCAAAAACCGTTTTACTGACTTTTACCCAGGGCGCTGCAAAGCAACTAATATTAACCTCTTCGATTACTCTCAGAAAAAAGCACTTTATAGGTGTTTTTCAGTGTTAGTACTTCCCATCACCCACAAGACTTATATACCACCTGTTTCGAGAAAAAACAGTATCGGGCTACTCCAAGTGCGCCTTTTTAAAGTCAAGTATCTTAATTAATTCCTCACTGAGAAATGCATTTAATGGTTTGAATACAGCACCATCGAAATACCTTGCCGAAGTACCCGGCCCATCAGGACTACCGTGATCAGCATCGATAGATTGTCGCCACTTTTCTGCATGACCTTTCCATTCTTGTTGGTCTACCAGTTCAGGTGCATTAAACCATACATTCCAAGTCAGCACATTGCCTTTCTTCAGCATATTACCAGAGGCTATGTTGAAGATATCCAATACGAGTTGGTTGAACTTATCAACCACATCGAATCCAGTTTCGATGATAGCACCAATCTCTACTCCTAAGTGCCCTAAAGACCAAGCAATACCCTCATGCTTGGCAAATTCTGGGATCGGAAAATCAGTACTTGGCCCATTTCTTAAGGGAAACTTAGGTTCAGCGGGATTACCCGGCATATACGTTTGTACCACAATTGCCTTTGCTTTAGTTGAAGGAAAAGGTAACCCTTTCTTCTCAAAATGACCTCTAAATTCTTTGACATGAGTATTCTTAAGAGCACTAGGGCTAAACCATATCCGACCTTCTACCGTCATATCTCCAGCGATTTCTTTGTTTGCTTCATTGGCCCAGCCCCTATTTCCCGTAACTGTTACCTCCACATTCATCGACCCTAAGTTTGGAGAGCTCGCACCTTGCTGTGGACAAATAATAGAATATACACGCCCCTCATTTGTATAGCCCAACCTCGATATATCTGGCGCAAACATCTGATAACAACGTTTAGGATCTTTGGCATTATCTGGCTCGGTGTTCCAGCTGAACTCTGGCCATACTACTTTCTGCTGTCGCTCGAGCTTGTCAATGTTGTCTAAATTCCCTAACATAAGCAAAGCGCTGAGGTCTGGGTTTGGATAAGCGAAAGCGGGATTTGACTGTTCAAATCCACCAACCCAACCCGCTACTGGTACTTTGTTCACCAACTGCCTCAGTTTATCTTGGCTTAAATCAACTGACAGCTTGATTGGAGGTGTTGAAGCATTCGCATTTTTGATAACCTGCTCGCTGGTGTTTAAGAGTTCAAAACCAGCATCCTTCACCACAAAATATAGATCTGGCGCCCTGTCTATAAAACTTTTAAATTGAGAAGCGTCAAATTTTACTCTAAATCCTCCACTAGCATCAGTGACACCAATACCCAAAAGGTCATCTTTATTAAGAAAGTCGGTGTCATATACCAAAACATGGAGGTCTACAACTCCTAGCGCATTTTCTTTATTTATTACGGTGCCTGAAACTGTGTATTCGGTACCTACAATGGTGATCGCATCAATCATATTTCATGGTTTTAAGAGATAATTTAATTCCTCAAGTGTTATTTTTTTTAATTCAATAATTTTTGTGAAGATAAAATTTAAGAATTAATTCACCAACTCGAATAACAATAATACAATATTAAATTTCTGCCTCTGGCGAGCTTAAAAGATTAAGGAGCATCTGTGAAATGGAATTTTAAATTCCCTCTACATCTGCTTTATATTCGCGTTGGCATGGCAAAAACTCACTAATTAATTGTTTATGATTACTTTAAGGTCCTAACCGCTGAATTACCTTCATGAAAAACACCTTCCTATTAATGAGCATTGGAATGCTTCTACTCGGTTGCGAGCCTGGTCAGAAAAACCTCCCCCAATTCGACCATGATGTCAAAGAAGGCCCAGCACCATGGACTAGTGATGTTTTTGAAATCGAAGAAGATGATTTCACCTTTGCCATTATATCTGATTTAACAGGTGGCGAACGCGAAGGAGTGTACAGCTCTGCGGTAAAGCAATTAAACAGACTAGATCCTACATTCGTAATGAGCGTTGGCGATCTTATCGAAGGTGGTACTGAAGACTCATTACAATTGGCCAAAGAATGGGATTCGTTCAAAGCGAGAACAGCCAAATTGAGTATGCCCTTTTTTCACCTTGGTGGTAATCACGACCTCACTAACCCTACCATGCGCAAATTCTGGAAAAGTAGATTCGGACCAAGGTACTATTACTTTAAATATGAGAATGTACTTTTCTTAATGTTAGATTCCGAAGATTATGAAGAAGAACGAATGATAGAAATCTATCAGGCAAGGGCTGAGGCATTAAAAATCCTAGATGGAGAATTGCCTGGTACCTATGAAAAAACAGCTTACTACAGCATGTCCGAGAGAAGCACTGGTGGCTTAAGTGATGTTCAAATCAAATACTTCGAAAACGTTTTAGAGAACAATAAAGAAGTACGATGGACCTTCGTTTTTATGCATAAACCCCTTTGGATGAGAGAAGATGCCAACGGTTTGGGCAGATTAGAAACCAAACTAAAAAGCAGACCTTTTACTGTAATTAACGGCCATTTTCATTCCATGTCTCACAGAAAGAGAAATGACATGGATTACATTATGCTAGGCACCACCGGAGGAGGCCAAAACCCTGTTGATTCAATGGCTTTTGATCATGTTACACTCGTGAGAATGGCCGAAGCGCCCGTAATTACACATTTAAAAATGGATGGGATTCTTGATGAAACTGGCAAGACACCAGGCTCTAATTAAGTAGCGTTTTCGCTAGCGATACAAGTGCACCAC
Organism: Roseivirga sp.; assembly: GCA_047633135.1. GTDB lineage: Bacteria > Bacteroidota > Bacteroidia > Cytophagales > Cyclobacteriaceae > Roseivirga. Next base: position 2,236 of record JBLIES010000097.1, on the reverse strand, counting down.
TGGAATAGAAAGATTAGAAAATAGAGATTCAACGGATTGGAAGACAAGCAAGGTATCAAATGGCGCAATTACTCAATCCACGATTTGATTCTAAACTCAAAGTATACACCCACCCCGATGGTGAAAGTAACGGCAGCACAAGTATCAACTCAATTACCTTAGACGGATTGAGAGGTAATGTATATTTCGTATCTGTGAGTGGTGATCGAGTAATTGAAATTCGAGATTTCTAATACTGCAAAAGAGCACTCGCAAAAATCTTTACCTCTTGTCCTGAGCTAAGGGATAAAAAACTAAGATGGAAAGAGTTTTCAGAAGATGTATTTCTGCATTTTCACAAGTGTTTATAGAAGCGATTCTTGGTAATACTTGGTGATATCTTCAGCTAAAAATCAAAAAGCGCCCAAGAAATCGGTTCTTGAGCGCTTTTATTATGTACTCATTTCAATTGTTTTTTATTCTGTTCTTAAGGTTTCCGCTGGATTGAGCTTCTTTACTCTCGTCACCTGAAGACTTAAAGTAATAAATGCTACTAATAATAAAATTAGGGAAGCTACCACCAATGGTCCTGCGCCAACAGTAGCCGAGTAAGTATAGATGGAGTCTAATAATATTCTAACCAACAAAATAGATAAGGCCCCTCCGATGAGAATGGCCAAGCCAATCACCACCCTGAAACGTTTGTAAACCGGTTGTGCCAGTTGCATTCCCGAGGCACCTAGCACTTTCCTAATCCCAAAATCTTTAATGTGCGTAGAAATATTAATATTCACTAAGCCATAGAGCCCCATTGCAGCGAGCAAAACTGCCAAGGAAGAGGTGAACAAAAGAACATTCCTGATCCCTTTCTTATCTTCAAAATAATCCTCGAAAAGGGCTTCTTGGGCATAAACGCTCACATTATAATCTGGTGCCAAGGTTCCGATTAATTTCTCTATTGCCTTTTCCTGTTCAAGGATATTCCCCTCCCGCATTTGAAGCACAAAACCTGTTTGCTTTTCGATAGGTACTACTTTCATTGCCACTCCTCTAATCCTTTGATCAAAGCTCCAATAATGAAAGTCCTTGACCACACCAACAATGGTATATTGAACTGAATCCTGAATAATTGGAACGCCCTCCTCGTTGAATTCAATCTGAAAAGCATCGACAAACGACTCATTGACCACCAAAGCGTTTTCTATATCACTGGCCAAAGATTTATCGAAAAGCCTACCCTCCTTGAGTTCAAAATCAAACATTTTAGGGATATCATAACCTACATCGAACAATTCGGCATACACCACTTCCGCCCCGTATTTAAAAGGCACTCCGTTTAAATCCCTTCCAATACTTGTTTTTGTACCCGCCAATTGCAGTACATCAGGTTCTGCTTCAAGTGATGCTCTTAAGGATTCATAAAGACTAGGATCAGGGATAGAAACGTTGATCTTATTGTATTGATCATAACCCCAATCTCTCTCCTGATTAAGGCCATTAACATAAACCGACATTACTGCACCTACAATCGTAATCATGGCTAATATCATTTGGAATGTCATGAAAACAGAACTCAATAGTCGGTTGCCTCTGTTAGTCGTTTCCTTATTCAAAATGGTAATTGGCTTAAATGAAGAGGCCACTATAGCCGGATAAAGCCCTGAGACCAAAGTAATAAAGACCAATAATATGCCTAAAAATAACCAGAGATTTAGGTGGTGAAGAAGATCGATTTGCAGGTTGCCTCCTGCTATATTGTTGAACCATGGTAAGAACAGCCCTGCTGCCAAACAAACCCCAAGAAAGATGGACAAGCAACAAAGAATGAAATTCTCGGTAAGAAATTGAGTGACAAGCTGCCTTCTTCTACTGCCTATTATTTTCCTGATCCCTATCTCTTTGAGTCTTTTCATCATCATGGCCAAAGAGATATTGATGTAATTGAAAGTGGCCAGAATAAGCATGAAAGCAGCAATTGAGCCCAACAAAATATTTGGTCCAGCCTGTGGTGCGTTCCCCACGCTATTCACCATTTCCCAAGCCTTCAGTGCCATGGTTTTGAGAGGCTCTAATCCCATTGCCACATACTCGCCTTCTTTTTGATTGGCATTAAAAATTGGCAATAGGCTATTCATTGAAACGATAAGCGCCTCTTCTTCAATCCCGTCTTGCCTTTGAATAAAAAAGTTAGTCACCCAATCTTTATCTCTATTGCGCTGTGCTAATTGATCATAGCTGATGAGCATGTTCACCCTCA
>JBLIES010000096.1:0-13320 GCA_047633135.1 Roseivirga sp. | reverse complement strand
AACCTTTGATTTCAGGTTGTTAAAAAACATGATGTCTTCTAAACTCGCCTTTTCATAAATAGCGTTATCGTTAAACACCTTCTTGGCAGCATCAACGTTGTTGGTAAGGCCTTCAAAGCCAAAATCCCCTGACCGAACGGCCACAAGGTTAGTTATCGTCTTATCGTTTAAAAGCTCGTTTCCTCCTTTTACAAGTCCGTATTGCTCGAAGACATCGTCTTTGGTTTTGGAAAAAACTATTTTCCCATCATGCACATAGGTGATATAATCTGCTATTCGCTCAATGTCTGTCGTTATGTGAGAGCTAAATAAAATCGACTTATTTTCATCATCCATGAGTTCCCGTAAAAGATCAAGTAACTCTCGCCTTACCACTGGATCTAACCCTGAAGTCGGTTCATCCATAATAATAAAATCGGCATGATGAGATAAGGCGATGGCAATGGAGCTTTTCATTGCCATGCCTTTTGAAAACTTTTTCAGGGTTTTATTTAGGGGCAGATTAAAACGATCGACCAAATCGTAGAATGCAGCCTCATCCCAGTTTTCATAAAATGGAGCAATGGTATTCTTGAGTTGTTTTAAATTGAGATGTTCGTAATAGTTGGGAGTGTCGTAAACAAACCCTATTCTTTTTTTGATTTCGACCTCATGGGCTCGATGATCCTTGCCAAAAATGCTCACTTCCCCGGCATCTTTCATAACTAGGTTCATGATGATCTTGATAATGGTGGTTTTTCCAGCTCCATTGGCACCAATAATTCCCATGATGTAACCGGTAGGTAATGAAAATGAAATGTTATCCAGCGTAAAATCACCGTAGTTTTTAGTGAGGTTATTTATTTCTAACGTATTGCTCATAAATTCTTTGATTAATTTCTATTACTCCTCTGAAGAATAGAGAATGGTTAACATTTCTTTCAATTCTTTCAGTGTGATACCCATTTTATGGGCTTCAGCGACCGTATTGACCAACATATCTTCAATAGATTTCATCTTCTTTTCTCGAAGAAGCTCTTTGTTTTGGACAGCAACAAAAGACCCTTTTCCAGCTACAACATCAATAAAACCCTCTTTTTCTAGCTCTTCATAGGTTCGTTTGGTGGTGATCACACTGATGTGTAACTCTTTTGCAAGCTTTCTTATCGAGGGCAAAGGATCACCTTCTTGAAGATCGCCTGATATGATCTGGGCCTTTATTTGGTTGCCAACTTGCTCGTATATTGGCTCTGATGATGCATTTGAAATTATTATCTTCATGGAGTAACCATTGTAAATGTACTGCCGTACCTATTGTCTATAGTGTATATACTGTATATGTTAACAATGGTAGAGGTTTAATTTGACATCCGCAATATATTGATGAGAAAATAATCAATTGAAATGTTCAATCTAGCAGATTGGTAATGTTAAGGACGTTGACCAGACATTCATTTTGTTAGAAACCGAAGAAGAATGCCCTGATAGCCTAGAATGAATCCTTCTGTATATTCATTGTTAGTTTTACTGCGCGGTTGCGCGTTAAAGGTGATGTTAATAGGCTACCAGACCTGCTTTTTGGCTTATTCTCCGCGCCTGCTAAAAGACGTTATTACCGTAACAAAGGATAGTACATTCCCTATGCAGATACGTGTGAAGCTTATCTAAAAAAAGATTCAAAGAAACGTTAAACAAGTTCGGCCTTATCTAGTTAAGACAACTAAGTAAAAATCAATTAACTATGAAAAAACTAAATTATTTATTCGCAATCGGTTTGTTATTCATTTTTGTCAGCGGTTGTGGTGGATCAACTACTACTGAGACAACTGAAGCAGAAACTGAAGAGGTAGAAGTTGCCGAACCAGCCAAAGACATAGTAGGCTTAGCCATCGATACAGAGGCTTTATCTACTTTAGTCGCTGCAGTTAAAGCAGCAGGTCTTGTAGAAACATTACAAGGCGAAGGTCCTTTTACAGTATTTGCACCAACTAATGAGGCGTTTGCAGCATTACCAGCAGGTACTTTAGAGAGCTTATTGTTGCCAGAAAACAAAGATCAGCTTATCGCAATCTTAACTTACCATGTTGTATCAGGAAAAGTAATGTCTACTGATCTTTCTGACGGAATGAAAGCAGCGACAGTAAATGGTGCTGAAATTACTATTACTACTGCTGATGGAGCAAAAGTAAATGGTGCTAGCGTTGTAATTGCAGATGTAGAAGCTTCTAATGGAGTTGTACATGTAATCAACACAGTAATTTTACCTCCTTCAAAATAAAGAAGACTATCAAAACCAAATTAAAAGCCCTTTTAAGGGCTTTTTTTATGTCCCTCCCTCCCACATTGGAATTCAAATTGAACTGGCTGTATTCATTTCCTTTTTAGCAGTCCATGGCTTTACTCATTGAATATTCCTTACAGCACATTATGTGGCTTTCTATTCTTTAGTATTGGTAGGATAAGCACCTTTAATATTTCTCGATTATGTTTGACTCAGCAAACGTTGCCAAAAATACTCTTCTAGGTTAAACATTTAAAAGGTATGAGCGGTTTTCCATTTACTATGGCAAAAATCATCCTCCCTAAGGCACACTGGACAACTCTTTTCGAACAATTAAAAAGTCAGGTGCCTGAAGCATTTGATGGGAACGGAGATACTCTCAACCTCACTGAAGGCAAGTGGCATAACACAGGCAATAAAAAAATGTTCATCTCTAGTGTAGATGGTACCATTTTGGGCTACTACCCAATGCTCAATTCGAAAGAGGGCAATAGTGCAGTTGAATATGCACGAAAAGATTTTCAACAATGGTCTAAAGTGGATTTAGAAGATCGAAAAATTAAAGTACAGGCGGTTATCGATGAAATGGATCGTCAAAAAGAATTCCTTGCTTACTTGCTGGTTTGGGAAATTGGTAAACCTTTTGATCAAGCACTGAATGGCGTAGAGCGCTGTATTTCTGGAGTACAATGGTACTTAGACGGAATAGACAATATGTTGGGTGACCGGAAACCTCTGGGTTTAATTTCTAACATCGCCTCATGGAATTATCCAATCTCGGTGCTTGTGCATGCTTGTTTGGTGCAAGCCTTATCAGGGAACACCATCATCGCAAAAACCCCAACAGATGGGGGCTTATTTGCCCTTACTTTATGTTTTGGTATTGCGCAGAAGCACGGATTACCTTTTTCTTTGATCAGTGGATCTGGCGGTGTGCTCAGTGAATCATTAGTGGCTCATGAATCCGTTGATTGCCTTTCTTATGTAGGTGGAAAAAGTAACGGACGTTTGATTGCTTCCTCACTTTTTGATAAGAAGAAAAGATACATGCTAGAAATGGAAGGCGTGAATACTTATGGTGTTTGGAATTTTAATGACTGGGAAACCCTCAAAAAACAAATAAAATCAGGCTTTGGCTATGGCAAGCAACGTTGTACCGCCTATGTTAGGTTTGTAGTACAGCGCTCTCTACTGCCTCAATTTTTAGAAGTTTATCTACCCGCTTTGAAATCCTTGACTTATGGACATCCTCTATTGGTGGAAGAAGGTACAACCGAACTTCCTACCTATGATTTCGGGCCACTCATTAATTCAAAGAAAGTAAGCGATTTGAACGTCATGTTCAATGATGCCACAAGTAAAGGAGCAGCCGCTATTTATCAGGGAACCTTTGACGAAAATTTATTTCTTCCCCATCAAGATATTTCGGCTTACTATGCCCCTACTTCGCTTCTGAATCTACCAAAGAATGCAATGCTCTACCATAGTGAACCTTTTGGACCACTTGATAGCATTGTTTTAGTCGATTCTCAAGAAGAACTTATCTCCGAAATGAATGTAAGCAACGGCTCTTTGGTGACAACCATTGCATGCGATGACCCAAAAGAAGCACAACTCATCGCTCAGCAGTTGAGAGGCTACAAAGTGGGGATTAATAAACTCAAGTCAAGGGGCGATAACGAAGCCACCTTTGGCGGTTTAGGTGAATCTTGGAAAGGCTGCTTTGTGGGTGGAGAACTATTGGTAAGGGCAGTCACTATGGGAGAGCCGAACGAAAAATTACCAGGTAATTTCCCGGAGTACACTCTTCTTCCCGATAATAGAGCGTAACAAAGGCTATTCCTTTTTTAGAAGGTACTAAAGTTAAAGTGGATGGCGCAGTTACCTGTGTCATCCACTTTAATTACTGTAATAATATTCTACCCTCAGGATTACTTATTAGTCCATACATTATCCCTTACATCCTTATCCGGAAATCTGCGCCCTGGATCCAATGTAATTTTTGTGATTTTCCTTTCTCCAAATGATAGGTTGGCCTTATAAGTTCGGCTACCATTTAACCAAACATCAACTGGATAAGTCACCATGACCGTATTATCATCTATCATCACTGCGTTCTCCATGGATTTGATCGCTGGCCCAGTGGTTTCAAATTCCACTTTCAGTACAACAGGTGAAGGCATTTCCCCAGCTTGATGTACCGTAACCTCTGTATCGCTGCCTGTTTTTACGTTTTGGATCGATCCTTCTACAGATTCAGTCGTCCATAACCAGTAATACCAAAACCACTCTAGGTTTTGATCCAATTCGTTGTTCATGAAAAACATATAATCCCATGGAGATGGATGCTTGAATGCCCATACCTGTGAATACTTTTTCATGGCTGCGATTACTTTATCATCACCCACAATACCCCCTAACATAGACAACATGGCGGGTGCTTTACTGTAGGTTTGATAACCGTAACCATCGCCACCATAGTTAGCGTTCCACATCATTCTAGCCTCATCTTCACCACCACTTACTCTGCCATAGCTCATACCTCTGCCATCCAAATTGAAAGGCACGCCTCTGCTGTCATTCGCAGAAAGAATATTCATGTAGGAGTTGAATCCCTCGTCCATCCAGCCATAACGTGTCTCATTGGTACCTAACATCATTGGCCACCATTGATGAGCAATTTCATGATCAGCTGCCCCTTGATTAGAATTGACTACCATCGGATATTCCATGCCTGCACTAGGCCCATCTTGAAAGGTCAATTGTGGGAAGGCATAAGGAGCCCACAGGTTAGAATAAAACTCTAGTGCGTGTCTGCCTAATTCACCAGCACGAGCAAATCGCTCTGCTCTTTCTGGCAGATAGACCATGTGAATCGGAATCTCCCCCTTGCCAGGAATAGTAGCACGGGTTGCTTTCCAGATAAAATCAGCTGATGTGGCCCATGCGAAGTCATTCACTTGATCGGCAACAAAATGCCATGTCAGGCTTTCACCATTGGCCGTGGCCTTTCCAGCACCTCTTTCATCAATCCCAACAATGGTAATTTCATCATCAGAGTCAGTAATTTTAGCGAGTCGTTCTCTAATAGACGGCATTAAGACTTCTTCTGGGTTTTGAAGTACTCCTGTTCCACTGACTAACCAACCGGCTGGTACCTTTATTTTAACATCAAAACGACCAAAGTTATTGAAGAACTCAGCAGGACCTAAATATGGCTGAGTCTTCCAACCTCTTAAATCATCGAATTTTGCCACTCTGGGGAACCATTGCGTGGGCTGAAATAATGTGTTGTCCCAACGCTGGGTCATTCGATGAGCATTGCCTTTTTGCCCACCGGGCAGCTTTGTATTCCAGTCTATTTCTATAGTAGCTTTACTATTGGCTGGTATTGGTTTGGCCAATGAGATATAAGCCACTGTTTGTTGTAATCTTGAAGCTTCTAATCTTGGCGCCAACTGCCCCCCCCTTTGACGTGGTCTAGGAATTGGGGCAAGATCCACTAAATCACCATTGACAGTAATTCTTGTCAATACCATTCCTTCGGTAGTTTCAGCCGGAACAGAAGAACCTCTTGGTACGTCTCCTCTAAAAATATTATGATCAAGTTTTAAAACAATCTGAGTCATTTCAACAGGGCTGTTGTTGTGCAAGGTGATCGTTTCGCTGCCCGTAATAATCTGTGTATTTGGATTTAAACTTGCCTTGATATTATAGTCTGTCTGGATTTGCCAGTAGTTGGCGCCAGGACTTCCCGTAAAATCGCGGGTACCTTCACTAAAGGCTTTTCGAATAGAGTTGGTCATTGGCACATCCATCCGAATGGCTCTTTCCGAAGTTTCAAGAGATTTCCTTAGCGGAATCTTCTTTTGTGCAAAGGCTACAGTGCTTGAAAATAGAAATAGGCAGATAAGTAAGCGTGAGATCATGGTTGCTATTCTTTTAGTTATTTGACAATAATTTCTAAAATAGCCAAATACGGGCAATTTTTATAGCCCTTATTATAAATAAGGCTTCTTCCAGTTTTAAACCACTTGCTGGATTTCCATACAATCCTTTTTTTTCAGAATCAAGCCCCCCTCAACTCCTATTTTGTCCGCTTCAACTAATTTTCTCTATCTTAAAACTGTTCAATCAACCAAATTTGAATCAGTAATTAATCTACCTCATGAAAAGATCAATTTTAAGCACTCTCCTCTTCACCTTAACATTATTTGTATCAACCACATTGTCTGCTCAGGTCAGTGGTATTGTTACCTATCAAAAGGTAGTAGACTTCGGTATTGAGCCTAATGGCAATGAACGATGGGATAACTTCATCAAAGACCTACCGAAAACGGGGACTTATGTTTACACCCTGTCTTTTAAAGAGGCGGAATCTTTATTCCAAGAAGATGTGTCGCAGAGAGAAGAAACGAGTGCATTGATGCAACGTGCTCTAGGTGGTGCCGCACGATTCAATCCTCCTAAAGTAAAAGTCTTACAGATTTATCAAAACCTCGATAAGGCTGAAAAGCTCGAGCAAGTTGAGTTTATGACTCGCAACTTTGTAGTGGAAGGCAAATTGGAAGCGTCTTCATGGAAAATCACTACCAAGAAGAAGAAAGTGTTGGACTATGTTTGTTTAGGCGCAGATATGCAGGTTGGCGATAAGACAATCACCGCATGGTTTACTTCAGAAATCCCAGTTGCCTTCGGGCCTGATGGCTACCATGGGCTACCGGGACTCATCATGGGTATTGAAAAGAATGGTGATATGCTGGTACTGGCTTCAAAAGTAGAACTGTCAGCACTTGGAGAGATTAAGATTCCGTCCACTGGGCAGAAAATAAATCGTAGCGCTTTTGAAGAAACGGTTAAAGAGAAGAGCAAAGAGTGGGAGGCTAATGGTACTGCTGCTGGCAGCGATAGACGAGGTGGCAATTGAACACTCAAAATTTAAAAAAAATAAGTGTGATGAAAACAAATTTATTTCTAATACTCCTGGTAACCCTCTGCATTTCTTTGACAGCTCAGGAGAATTCGAGTGGCCAAGTGACTTATGAACAAATAGTTGATTATGACTTTGGAAACTATAGAAGTGACCCCCGATGGGAAGCTTATGTAGCTGACTTACCAAAACAAAACAAATCTAAGTTTATACTTAGCTTTTCTAGTAACGAAGCCTTCTACCAAAAAGACCTGACCAATGAAACGGCAATGTCTGAAAAACTCCAAAATGCCATTGGCAAAGGGAGTTACGGCAAGGGACCAAAAACTGAGACCCAACAAGTGTATTATGATTTAGATAATGATACACAGACGGAACAAATTCAATTTATGACCAGGGATTTTCAAATCACCTCCGCCTTACCCACCTTGGCTTGGAAACTAACTTCAAAGCGTAAAAAAGTACTAGAGTATGTCTGCTTTGGAGCAGAACTCAGCCAAGGAGATGAAGTTTATACGGCTTGGTTCACTTCTGAGATACCCATTACAACAGGTCCTGCTGGTTATTATGGTTTACCAGGCTTGGTACTTGCTGTAGAAAAAAATGAAGAGATTTTTATTTTAGCTACCCAAATTGATTGGTCTGAAAGGGACTTCAACTTCAAGGAGACGTTGAAAGAAGGTAAAAAAATGACCCGTGAGCAATTCAATCAGGTAGTCACCGAGAAAGTAGCAGAATACAATGCTGCGATGAAGAATAAGTCTAAAGGCTCAGGTAAAAAAGGAGGGTGATTTTTATGAAAAAGCGCTTATGTGTATCTATTACCTTCTTATTATTAGTGTTTTATGCCAATGCACAGCAAGACCTAACAGGGCGAATTCTTGACAACGAAAATGAGCCTCTGCCCTTTGTTACCGTGGTATTAATGCAGCCGCAAGATTCGATAATGAAGTTTTTTGGGGTCACGAATAACGAAGGCATCTTTCAGATTAAGCGTGTGAAAAATGGTCAATACCTGATGCAATTTTCGTTCACGGGCTTGAAGACTATTTATAAGTCTATTGAGGTACCGGTGGCCTCTAAAGACCTTGGCGACCAACGGATGGAAGAAGACCCAAGGATATTAGACGAGATTATTGTAGAAGCTGAGCTGATTCCTATCAAGTTTAAAACAGATACTATAGAATATGACACTAAAGCCTTTAGAACCCGCGAGGGCGCTGCAGTAGAAGAACTTTTGGAGCAGTTACCAGGCGTTGAAGTCGATAAAGAGGGTAATATTAGGGCGCAAGGCGAAGATGTTTTGAAGGTTTTGGTAGATGGTAAGGAGTTTTTTGGAAATGACCCTAAAATAGCCACTAAGAACTTGCCTGCTAATGCCATAGATAAGGTGCAAGTATTGGACAGGAAAACAGAACAAGCAGTGTTTACGGGCATTGAAGATGGACAAAGAGAACGTACCATTAACCTAATACTCAAGGAAGACCGAAAGAATGGCTATTTTGGAGAGTTAAAAGCTGGTGCGGGTAGTAACAGCACCTACATAGGTGAAGCGAAGGTGTATCGTTTTTCTGATGAACTACAAGCGGCAGCGCTGGGCTTACAAAACAACATCAACCAATTTGGATTTACCTACAAAGGTAATAACACCTTTGGCGAAAATGCCAAAGGAGTAAACGATTCATTTGCTGCAGGACTCAATCTTGCTAAGGGCAAAACCAATGGCGACCGCTACTTTATCAGTTACTTGGGCAACAGCCGAGAAATGAACCTCAACGAAACATCAAGAACCGAAAACTTCATTGAATCTGGAACTTTCAAGCAGTTTTCTGAACTGAATGAAAATGAAAGAGACAAGCCCAGTGATATAGATTTTGGGATCAGGCACAAAATTGGTGAAAATCAAATGTTGGTGATTGATGGTGATGTTAACTTCGGTTCTTCGCGATCCAACGGTCAGACCATATCGAATACAGATGCCAATGGAGTAGACCAGAACAGGTTTAATAACGCCACCTTGAATCAGACAAATCAATTATCATTGGTTTCCAATAATAGTTATTCCTTAAAGATAAAAGGAGACGATTTTCAGTTCAGCACTAAGTTTGGTTTTGCCTATAACGAAAACGAATCGGTCTTAGATTGGACGAATATAACGACTATTTTTAAGCCTGAAATCACGACAAACATTCACCAACTGAGGAACAACAAAACCGAAGTGTTAACGGCTAACTTTACACCAACATTTACACGGAAAATCAATGATAATTGGTCTGCAGACCTTGGGGCTGCACTCAATTCAAGCAAAAGAGAATTGAATAGAACTGAAGGTGTATTCAATGATCAGGATGAGTTAGTGAATAGCGGAATCCCAAATTTTATGACTATTGAAAACACAGTGATTCCTTTTCTTACACTCAGGCGGTCGACATCAAAAGCCCTCTTCAGTCTTGCATTAAGAGGACAAAATACTAGTTTTGAAAAGTCATTGGCCAATGGCTTAAATCAAAACCCAAACTACTTCTTTTTCGCCCCGCAGTTAAGGTATAGAAATCAGTACAGAAGCGGACGAAGAGTAGAAGCTTCCTTTGCCACTAGTCCAAGTTTCCCTACCCCAAATCAATTGTTTCCCATAGAAAATAATTTAAATCAAGTATCGATTTACAAAGGAAATTTTGACCTGAAGCCACAAGTCAGCCACAACCTAAGTGTATTATGGTCTGTGTTCGATGAATTTTCATTCACTTCGTTTTTCATCAGGCTCAATGGCTCCTATATCGAAGATAAAATCAATAATTCTATCACAGTAGATGATCAATTAATTCAGACTACTACGCCTGTGAATACGGATGGACAAGCGTCCATCTCGGCTAAAATAGATTTCTCCACTCCCATCAGGGCATTAGGTTTAAACTACAGTGTTAACCTCTTGGAGAGCTGGTCTGAAGGCATCACTTTTATAAACGGACAAGAAAATAATACCAGCTCTTTGAGCCATAACTTGACCATGAGTTTTGAGAATCGAAATAAAGAAAAACTCAGGGTAAATTTTGGGGGAACAGTCAACTTTACGCAGTATGCCTTTTCTATCTCGGAGATACCAGATAATAACTTTTTCAATATCGGTTACTTTACTAATGTGCGCTACTCCCCTGCTCCAAAATGGAATTTCACTGCAGACGCTAATGTCACCAGTTACAACGCGCAAAGTTTTGATGAATCCGTAGTGATTCCATTGATTACAGCAAGCGTCAGTTATGGTTTTCTACAAGCAGAAAAAGCAACAATCACAATGACTGCCTTTGATTTACTCAACAAGTTTCAGGGTTTTCAACGGATCAGCACGGCTAACTTTCTTTCTCAGTCAGAGTGGAACACGATGGAACAGTACTTTATGCTCACGCTCTCCTACAGATTCCGTTAAATGAAAAAATCGATTGATTGGTCTTTATGGTTACTAGTTGTTTCAGGCATTTTAGTGGCCGTTATTCTCAATCTGGGTATATTTAAGTGGGCATTCACCATTATTACTTCTGAGGGTTGGCAAGCTTTTGAAAACATCAATCGACTCCCGTTCGACTTCGGTTTATTCGCCTCATTGTTTCATTTTAGTATATTCTTTTTACTGGCGTTATTTCATTATCAGTGGAAAAGTGGCTTGTTAAAACGCTGCCATTCAAAAACACTAGGCATTGTCATTATTGTATTAGTCTCTATCGCTATCTATACAGGAGTAATTCTGATTGAAAACTATTTCTTAAAAAATTATTTTGTGCAACTGGGTAAACGGATTCAGCTAGATTACTTTATATGGAATAACTTATCTGTGGCCATTATTGCCATTGCAGAAGCCTATTTTATCATCTTAATAAAAAAGGTAAAAATTGCAGAAATAGAGAAAGCTGAGCTTCAAGAGGAAATATCTCAAGCGCAATTGGCCGCTTTGAAAGAACAAATCAGTCCACACTTTTTTTTCAATACACTTAGTTCTTTAAGCACTATTGTGCGAAACGAAAAGAAAGAAGTAGGCCTCGAATTTATTCAAGAGCTTTCTAAAACCTACCGTTATACTTTGGCCAGCAAACGTCAAGAGTTAGTAGCGCTCAGTGAAGAAATTGACTTTGTCAACGCTTACATCTTTATTCTAGGCAAGCGTTTTGGAGACAAGCTGATTTGTGAAATTGACATCGCTGAAGGGTACTTAAAAAAGAGAGTTCCTCCAATGTCTCTTCAGTTATTGATTGAAAATGCGACACAGCACAATATCATTACCACTGCTGCCCCATTGATAATCAGAATACTTGTGAATGATGATATGCTTTGCGTAGAGAACAATTTGCAGCCAAAAGAAGAGAGCCAAGGTTTAGGTTTGGGCTTACAAAACCTCACCAATCGTTATCAGCTTATCGCTGATCGAGATATTGTAATTTTTAGAAGCGAAACTTCCTTTAAGGTAAAAATACCATTGTTGTGAAAGTACTGATAATAGAAGATGAAAATAGTGCAGCACAGGACCTGTGCGATATTTTAAAGGAAATTGATCTTAATATCGAAATAGTGGCCGTTATAGAAAGCGTTGATGAGGCCGTAGCTTGGTTAAAGAATAATCACAGTCCTGATTTAGGCTTTTTTGACATTAAACTAGCAGACGGAGATTCTTTTGAGATCTTTGAAAAAACAAAAGTCGACTTTCCAATTATTTTCACTTCTGCTTACGATGAATATGCCATTAAGGCTTTTAAAGTAAATAGTGTCGACTATCTCTTGAAGCCAATTAACCAAAAAGCCCTTCAACAAGCTTTAGATAAATACAAGTCGATTTATTCAAAGAAAGCACTAGACTACGATCATCTTTTGACTGTGATTGCCGACTTAAGACAATCTAAAAAGAAGCAATACAAAAAGAGTCTTTTGGTATATGTAAAGGATCAAATCCTTCCCGTCTCATTAGAACATGTAGCCTATTTTCATTCAGAGTACGAACTGGTGTACTGTGTAACAATGGATAATAAACGCTATCACGTTGATGAAACTCTAGAAAAGATAATATTCCTAGTAGACCCTTATGATTTTTTCCGCGCCAACCGGCAGTTTATTATTTCCAGAAGATCAGTCAAGGCTGCTTCGCCCTATTTTCAACGAAAACTTAAAATTAGCATTACTCCTTCCCCCAAAGAGGACTTGATCGTGAGTAAAACTAAGGTGACGCAATTCAAGAATTGGTTAGAGATGTGATAATCCACTAAATTAATTTTCTTAACCTATGGATTATAAGTAATTGAGTAGAGAAAATCATACAGAACAGCAGATTAATGCTGACAATCACTTGTCTTGAACTGTGATGTTTTTGATGAATGTGAGTACATGATGTGCATTGGTGATTGTCTCATAGTCACAGAGAGCACGCTGTGCTTATCTTGTCTATCATACCAATCACCAAAATCATGGTTCAGACAATTATGTGTCTTGAACTGTGATGTTTTTGATGGACGTGAGTACATTATGTGCATTAGTGATTGTCTCATCACTACATATGTTACGCTGTGTTCATCTTGTCTATCTTACCAATCACAAAAATCATGGTTCAGACAAACATTAATCTTGAACTGTGATGCTTTTGATGGATGTGAGTATATGATACTCTTTAAGTAATTGAATGATAGCTAGATACCTGTACGCTGTGTTCATCCTGTCTATCTTACCAATCACCAAAATCATGGTTCAGACAAACATTAATCTTGAACTGTGATTTTTTTGATGGATTTGATTACATGATGTGCATTGGTGATTGTCTCATAGTCACAGATAGCACGCTGTGCTTATCTTGTCTATCATACCAATCACAAAAATCATGGTTCAGACAATCATCTGTCTTGAACTGTGATGCTTTTGATGGATGTGAGTACATGATACTCTTTAAGTGATTGTATGATCCCCACATAACTGCACGCTGTGTTCATCTTGTCTATCATACCAATCACAAAAATCATGGTTCAGACAATCATCTGTCTTGAACTGTGATGCTTTTGATGGATGTGAGTACATGATACTCTTTAAGTGATTGTATGATCCCCACATAACTGCACGCTGTGTTCATCTTGTCTATCATACCAATCACAAAAATCATGGT
>JBLIES010000095.1:0-13504 GCA_047633135.1 Roseivirga sp. | reverse complement strand
TGTGATTTAGAAGGTTCATTACTAGAGTTTGGAGAAGGTTATCTTCTCTCCTCTTCGCAAATCATTCAATCGAAGCGTTTTTGGGACAATAAGATGATTGAACCAGAAACAGTGGCTTATTCTAAATCACACTTTGAAAAGAAGGATGATTTAGGGACTAAAATGCGCACGATGATTTTTCAAAAATACAGTGCACAAGATAAGCCTTGGCTCATTGGTGACGGTCAGGTAAATCAATTCGAGATAGATAAGGAACAAGCGCGCGAATTTGCCAAACAATGGTGGGATTCAAAATACAGCTTTAGACCCCCTGCAACAGGGCCCGCGGATCAGAATATGGATGATTCAGAGTATCAAAAATGGAAAGAATATGCCATTATGAAAGCTGGCGAACAGCAGCTCAGCAAAATGAAATAAAATTCAATAACGAATAAAGAAGCCGCATTAGCGGCTTTTTTATTGAATTCGGTATAAATTCACACTGCCCTTTTTATCAATTAAAGTAAGGGCCCAACCTTTTTCTGAAATCCAATTTTCTAGCAGTCCAAAATTCTGATCGTCATTGTACTCTTGATTGAAATAGGCTTTGTTTTTTAGCAGGTAATCTCCCTGACGAATTTGATTAAAATCTATTTCAGAGAACCAAAAATACTCATCACCGGTCGTCTCAAAATCATAAAAGTAAGGGTATCCATAACTATTCAAGCCATCAGTAATTACTCGTTGGTTAGTATCGTCCATTACTAATTCCTGTTTTAAAAGTCTCTCCTCTTCAGTAAAGCCTCTTGCACTAGACTTGATGATGGTGTAGACCGGAATGCTAGAAAACGCAATTAGACAGACAATGACAAACCACTTTTTTCGTACTGCCTCAAACCACTTATGGTCTGGCCAAAATGTTGCTGCAGCCATGATAAACACTGGAATAAAGAAGGCAATATGTCTAGTTTCTAACGGCAAGGGACTATAATAGCGCCAGTTAGTGGAGAAAAACCAATAAGAAAGAATCAGAATGAGGCTAGATACGGGCCAGAAATGCTCGGCTACACTAAGGCTGAAGTTCTTTATTTTTAAAAGTAATATAGCGGGCAAGGCAAGTAATAATGGAATGAAATATCCGCCCTTTGTGAAAGTCGATAAAGGTAAATAAGTAAGTCTCCTCCAAAGTAAACTTTCCTTGTCAAAGAATGTCTTTACGGTGGCAACGTGATTATTAGCTATGTTCTCGAATCGGAACATAAAGCTGCCCTTCTCTTCTAAATACCAAAGGCCATGCAATACAAAAAACAATACAGATAGACTTATGAAAATTAACCAAAAGCCTCTGTTTCTCCTTTGAATACGATCATTGATAAACAGGAAAGCAAGTAAAGGAATAAGTAGAAATACGGTGGTTTTAATTAAAAAAGCACCAAAAAGAGCGAGAGCGCATAAAAAGGCAGTCAAACGATAATCTCCCTCACGTTTCAAAATGAGATAATAACCAACCATAAAAACGAAAATGCAAAACGTAAGTGGTAATTCAGGAAATAGGTGAATTGCAAAAGTGATCATGTGATAATCGCAAATGATCAGAAGCCCACCGATAAGGCCTATCCAATAGTTCAGCCTTCTGCCTAAAAAGAAGAATACATTGATCAAACCCAAGCCAGAAAGCAAAGGCAAAATGACCATGCTGTATTGGTTGATTCCAAAGATATTGATCAGCCAAGCCGTTGGATAAATCAGTCCAATCCTACTTGTAAAATGGTTTGTAGTAATCTGAAAAGTCCCTTGGTTTATTTCATTCGCAAAACTCAGATAAGTGTAATCATCCCAAAAAGACAACCCTTCGTTGGCGAAAAACCAAATTACAATGAATAAACCATTGGCCAGTAGCTGCAAATAGCTATACTGTTGTGGCGAAATAATTTTCTCTGCATTCATTAACAGCGAATATAATTGAATTAACAGCGTCAATTCCTATTTTCGTGTTCAAACAGATTATGCAACTATTCTATCAACCTCTTATCCCTGAAGGAACCCATCATCTAGATGAAGAAGAATCACGCCACGCCATCAAAGTGCTGAGGTTAACTGCTGGTTCAGAGATTCAATTAACAGACGGAAAAGGCTCCTTTTATAGCGCGACAATAAAAAGTAATCACCATAAAAAGTGTGAGTTCGAGATCACGAGTCAGTCGAAACAAGAAGCGAATTCAACTTTTAGGCATATTGCCATCGCACCCACTAAGAACTTAGATAGAATAGAGTGGTTTTTGGAAAAGGCCGTAGAGTTTGGGATTGACAAAGTCACTTTCTTGGTTTGTGATCATTCAGAAAGAAAAATCTTAAAGTTAGACAGGCTTGAAAAGAAGGCAATCAGTGCCATGAAGCAATCAGGTCAAGCTTTTTTACCCCACTTAAGTGAGTTAACGCCTTTCAAGACTTTCATTAAGCAGATTCATATCACCAACAGGTTTATCGCTTATGTAGACTTTGGTAATGAAGTCCATTTGAAAGATTCATTTTCTAAAGAAGGTGGAAATTTAGTTTTAATTGGCCCAGAAGGTGACTTTAGCGAAAATGAAGTAAAGCTTGCATTAGCGGGTGGTTTCCAGAAAGTGAGCCTAGGCGCTAACCGACTACGCACCGAAACGGCAGGCATTGCAGCAGTCCATCTGATCAATCTAATGTGATTCTTTTTAATCAAGCCATGCACATAATTGTAAATCGTTAATCTTAACTCTAAATTCACGCATGGCCTTAAATTACATCTGGATTGCCTTTTTTGTGATAGCTTTTGTCGTTGCGCTTATCAAGCTCATCTTTTTAGGGGATGTGGAAGTATTTCCCGCAATGCTTCAAAGTACTTTCGATATGGCAAAAACTGGGTTTGACTTGTCTATCGCGCTCACCGGAGTGCTTACCTTATGGATGGGCATCATGCGCATTGGCGAGCAAGGTGGCGTAGTCGCGATAATCTCAAAAGCTGTGAGTCCCCTGTTCACAAAACTTTTTCCCGAAATCCCAAAAGACCATCCAGTCTTTGGGCCAATGGTAATGAATTTTTCGATGAACTTTTTGGGCTTAGACAATGCCGCTACTCCACTAGGGCTTAAAGCCATGACCGGTCTCCAAGAACTTAACCCAAAGAAAGACACTGCATCCAATGCTCAAATCATGTTCTTGGTGCTAAACACTTCGGGGTTGACCTTAATCCCTGTTTCGATTATGGCTTACAGGGCAACAGAGGGCGCTGTAAATCCTTCGGATATCTTTATTCCCATTCTCTTAACTACCTTCTTCTCCACTTTAGCAGGATTAATTACCGTTGCCTTGTATCAAAAAATCAACTTATTCAATAAAACAATTTTAGCCTACCTCGGCTCTCTTACGGTATTTATAGTCTTGGTGATTTATTATTTTCAAACCATCTCTCAGGACCAAGTTCAAACTATTTCTTCAGTTGCCAGTAGCCTCATACTCTTTGGAGTCATTATCTCTTTTATCACTTTAGCCTTCAAGAATAAAGTCAATGTATATGAGGCATTTATAGAAGGGGCTAAGGAAGGATTTTCAATTGCCATTAAAATTATTCCTTATTTAGTAGCCATACTTGTGGCCATTGGTGTTTTCCGTCAGTCAGGGGCATTCGGTGGGTTAATTGATGGACTGAGAATGTTATTTGGTTTTACAGGAATGAATACGGACTTTGTCGATGCCTTACCTACGGCAATAATGAAGCCCCTGAGTGGTGGTGGAGCAAGAGGTATGATGGTAGAATCAATGAGAACATACGGAGCAGACTCTTTTGTGGGCAGGCTGTCAAGTATTTTTCAGGGTTCAACAGAAACTACCTTCTACGTTTTGGCTGTATATTTCGGTTCCGTTAACATAAAAAACTCAAGATATGCAGTCACAGCTGGTCTGATAGCAGACTTTGTAGGGATTATTGCTGCTATATTAATCGGTTATCTCTTCTTTCATTAAGTTTTAACCGAACCAAATCGTACTTTTAATGTTCATACTTTTTTATTCCAACTAAATTAAGAAAATGAAAAAATCAATTATCGCACTTTTTAGCCTTTTGGCCTTCGTTTGCACCGTAAGTTTACAAGCACAAAAATTTCCAGGGCCAGATGCGAGTCCAATGGATGCTGCCTTTTTCCCATCAAATCTACCTCTATCTGACCTTCGCGGTGGAGCAAGACCAGATGCGAAAGTAAAATTATACTACAGCAGGCCTCAATTAAAAGGAAGAGAAATGATTGGTGCAAAGGCTGTTCCTTTCGGTCAATTATGGAGAATGGGTTCAAATGAAGCCAATGAAATTACTTTTTACCAAGATGTATCTTTCGGAGATGCCAAGGTAGCTGCAGGTACTTACACAATGTTTGCTATTCCAGAAGCTGATAAATGGACTTTTGTATTGCATAGCAAATTGAATACTTGGGGAAATTACGCCTTGAAGGATAGTAAAGAAGTAGCCAAAGCAGTCGGAATGGCGAGCAAGTCAGATGATACCATCGAATATCTTTCTATGATGTTCAAAGAAGTTGATGGTGGCACTCATTTAATGGTGGGATGGCAAAATACAATAGTTGAAGTGCCAATTAAGTGGTAATTCATACTGCTGCTTAAGAAAATTAAAAGGTGACCCAATGGTCACCTTTTTTTATGAATTGAATGCGCATTTTCATTAAAAGCAGATTACACAATAGGCTTGCGATAGCAGAATTAAGGTTAAAATAATTCTGCTGCTATTTTTTTAATGACACTTGACCTACTCATGGTGTAGTAATGTAAACAAGGTACATTCGCGGCCATTAATTCTTTAGACTGCTGAATACACCACTCTATTCCTACTGCTCGCACGGCAGCGTTATCTTTACAATCATCTAGTGCATCTACAAGATCATCTGGTAAGTCTACATGAAAGATACTTGGTAAAATAGTGCTGTGGTTTAATGTTGTGATCGGCTTAAGGCCTGGAATGATAGGAACGTTAATGTCCATTTCTCGGCATTTATCTACAAAGTCAAAGTATTTTTTATTATCAAAGAACATTTGAGTCACTACATACTCGGCTCCCATGTCTACTTTTTGCTTTAAATACTTCATGTCACTTTTTAAGCTTGGTGACTCAAAGTGTTTCTCAGGGTAAGCAGAAATTCCGATAGAAAAGTTCGTTGCTCCACTTTCTACTTCTTCATGCAAATACTTACCTCTGTTCAAATCAAGTACTTGTTGTATCAGTTCCGAAGCGTAGGCATGACCATCGGGATCTGGCTCGAATTTACCTTCTGATTTGATCGCATCCCCCCTCAGTACCAATACATTGTCTATACCCAAGAAATCTAGGTCTATGAGTGCATTTTCGGTCTCTTCTCTACTAAAACCGCCACAAATGATGTGAGGTACTGCATCTATTCCATACTTGTTCATAATGGCAGAACAGATTCCAACAGTACCTGGACGCTTTCGAGTAGTTACTTTTTCGAGCAAACCATTTTCTCTTTGCTTATAGATGTATTCTTCCCTATGGTAAGTAACATCAATAAACGGTGGATTGAATTCCATCAAAGGGTCTATAGCGTCAAAGATTCCTTGAACGTTTTCTCCTTTTTTTGGTGGTAAAATCTCAAAACTAAAAAGCGTTTTACCTTTGGCTTTTTTTATATGTTGGGTTACTTTCATTTGTTCGTTATCAGTATGCTGTTTTTATTAAATCAAATCTCTCTTCTTAAATATCATAAGAGAGATTAGGTGAAAGCCATTTTTCAACTAACTCAACTGTCATTTCTTTGCGTTGAGCATAATCGATCACTTGGTCTTTTTCAATCTTTCCCAAACCAAAGTACCTGGCTTCCTCATGCATAAAGTAAAAGCCACTGACCGAAGACGCAGGATACATGGCAAAGGATTCTGTCAAACTAATCCCAGTATTTTTTTCTACTTCTAATAAGTTAAAAAGGATTCCTTTTTCTGTGTGATCTGGACAGGCAGGATAGCCTGGTGCTGGTCTTATGCCCTGATAGCTTTCTTTAATCAATGACTCATTATCAAGGGTTTCGTTTAATGCATAACCCCAAAGTTCTTTCCTGACCTTCGCATGCATTAGCTCGGCAAATGCCTCGGCCAAACGATCGGCCACTGCTTTTACCATGATCGAATTATAATCATCATGGTCTTTCTCGTACTTCTCTACTAAAGGCTCTATGCCCACACCAGCAGTGACGGCAAACCCTCCGATATAATCGGCCTTCTTCGTTTCTTTTGGTGCTACAAAGTCCGCCAATGACGCATTCGGAAGTCCTTCACCTTTCTTGCCTTGCTGCCTTAGTGAGTGAAAGACAGTCTTTACTTCAGTTCGAGAATCATCTGTGTATACCTCAATATCATCGCCCACCGTGTTTGCCGGATAAAACCCCACTACAGCATTGGCATAAAGTAATTTTTTGTCGATTATTTCGGACAATACTACTTGTGCGTCCTCAAACAGCTTTTTAGCTTCAACCCCTATCACCTTATTTTGGAAAATATTTGGGTATTTTCCCTTGAGCATCCAAGTTTGGAAAAATGGGGTCCAGTCTATGTATTCTCTTATTTCGGCAATATCATAGTCATTGAAGGTTTTGTTACCAATAAAGGTTGGGGTAACAAACTCTTTTTTCGACCAGTCAATTTTTACCCTATTTTCTAAAGCCCTCTTGTATGGAATATAATTCTTGATCTGTTTTCTGTTAGCGTGCTCCACTCTAAGGTTGGCATACTCATCTTTCACTTTAGTGTGATATGCTTCTTTTCGTTCATTACTAATCAAATCTCCAGCCACCGGCACACTTTTAGAGGCATCATGTACATGCACAACTGAACCAGAATAAACGGGGTCTATCTTTACAGCGGTGTGAATTCGTGAGGTGGTAGCCCCTCCTATCATTAAAGGAATTCGGATCCCTCTTCTTTCCATTTCTTTGGCTACATGAACCATCTCATCCAAAGAAGGCGTAATCAATCCGCTAAGTCCTATGACATCGACATTTTCGGCAATGGCTCTGTCAAGAATTTTATCAGCAGGAACCATTACACCCATGTCAACTATTTCGAAGTTGTTACAGGCCAACACAACCCCTACAATATTTTTCCCTATATCATGAACATCACCTTTGACCGTAGCCATCAAAATTTTACGACCACTATCAGCTTCTCCTAAATTATGATTTGGGTTATTTCTACGTTCTTCCTTTTCGGCTTCTAAGTATGGTAACAGATAGGCTACGGCTTTTTTCATTACTCTAGCGCTTTTAACCACCTGTGGTAAAAACATTTTACCTGACCCAAAAAGATCTCCGACAATATTCATCCCTTCCATGAGCGGCCCTTCTATTACCTTCAATGGCCTTGTATATTTTAATCTTGCTTCTTCAGTATCCTCATCAATGAATTCGACAATTCCCTTTACTAAGGCATGCGCAAGTCGTTTTTCGACTGGATCATTACGCCACTTGTTGTCTTTTATTAGTTTTTTACCATCCCCTTTTACGGTGACAGCAAACTCAAGAAGTCGCTCAGTCGAGTCGGGTCTTCTGTTCAGGAGAACGTCTTCTACTCTCTCTAATAGGTCCTTTGGAATGTCATCATACACCTCGAGCATGGCTGGGTTTACAATGCCCATATCCATTCCATTTTGTATCGCGTGATAAAGAAAAGCTGAATGCATCGCTTCTCTCATTTTATCATTGCCCCTAAACGAAAATGAAACATTACTTACTCCACCACTCACATGAGCACCTGGCAAGTTCTCTCTGATCCATTTAGTAGCGTTAAAGAAATCTAAGGCATTGTTGTTATGTTCTTCGATTCCCGTAGCCACAGGGAAGATATTCGGATCGAATATGATATCGTTCTTGGGAAACTTCACCACATTCACTAGAATGTCATAGGAGCGTTTACAGATTTCGATTCTCCTTTCGTAGCTATCTGCCTGACCGTCTTCATCAAAAGCCATTACGATGACGGCTGCACCGTATCTTTTCACCTTTTTAGCATGATGAATAAAAGCCTCTTCGCCCTCTTTCAACGAAATTGAGTTCACAACACACTTGCCCTGTACGCACTTTAAACCTGCCTCTATTATTTCCCATTTCGAAGAATCAATCATGATCGGTATTCTTGAAATATCAGGCTCTGAGGCAATCAGGTTAAGAAACCTTACCATCGCTTCTTTGCCATCAAGCATCCCCTCGTCCATATTGACATCAAGAATTTGTGCTCCACCCTCAACTTGATCGCGTGCGACAGCCAAAGCATCATCATATTTATCTTCTAAAATGAGTCGAGCAAAACGCCTTGAGCCAGTCACGTTTGTTCTTTCACCAACATTCACAAAGGTAGATTCCGAATTTACGATGAGTGGCTCTAAACCAGAGAGTTGTAATATGGAATTATATTTATTCATTTATTTTTATATCAATAGTCAATGGACCCAAGCCCAGTATTTCAATATCATTTTAGTGTCTTCCGAAAAGCTTAAATCATCTTAGACAATTCGACTCGCTACAAATCATCAACCATAGACTCTTTAATCATTTGTCTCGGCTTATGTTTGGCTGCAACCTCAGCTATCGCTTTAATGTGATCAGGATTTGTTCCACAACAGCCACCGATAATATTTAAGAATCCACTCGAAAGGAAATCCTCAACTTGCACTGCCATTTCTTCTGCAGTTTGGTCGTACTCACCAAACTCATTCGGTAAACCTGCATTCGGATGGGCACTTGTGTAAAATTGGGCTTTATCAGAAAGCGTTTCTAAGTATGGCCTAAGCTGGCTGGCACCCAAAGCACAATTCAATCCAATTGACAAAAGTGGCATGTGAGCAACTGATATTAAAAATGCTTGTGTAGTTTGGCCAGAGAGCGTTCTACCACTGGCATCGGTAATTGTTCCTGAGACCATGATTGGCCATTCTTTACCTTTCTCTTCAGATACCTCTTCAATAGCGAATAAAGCTGCTTTGGCATTGAGTGTATCAAAAACAGTTTCTACTAAAAGAAGATCTACTCCTCCGTCTGTTAATGCAATTACTTGCTCTTTGTAGGCGGTTACAAGTTGATCAAAGGTGACGGCCCTATATCCAGGGTCGTTAACATCAGGAGAGAGTGAGGCAGTCCTATTTGTTGGTCCAATCGAGCCCGCTACGAAACGAGGTTTATGTGGGTCTAAAGCTGTTATCTCATCGGCAACTTCGCGCGCAATCCTTGCAGATTTATAATTGATGTCATACACCGCATACTCCAAACTATAATCAGCCTGGGCTATAGTTGTACCACTGAAGGTGTTCGTTTCAATAATATCAGCACCTGCTAACAAATATTGGCGATGAATATCTTTGATGATTTCGGGACGGGTAATAGAAAGCAAATCATTGTTTCCTTTCAAAGAGGATGTATGGTCTTTGAACACCTCTCCTCTGAAATCTTCTTCTTCCAGGGGGTGTCTTTGGATCATTGTACCCATGGCACCGTCCAAAATTAGAATGCGTTCTTTGAGAATTTCTCTTATATCAATAGCCATAAACGTTGTTTCGTTTTTAGCTTATCAAGATTGGGTGTTTTGGAGGAGTATAAATCTCATCTTGCCATCGAAATATTTTCGAGACTAGGAGTTAGCACCAGCTTTTACAGGTTGCTAAGACATCTTTGGGCCTATTCCCTCCGTCTTTCTTGATAAGTGAAACAAAGGAAAGTAATAAAGTTGAGAAAAAGAATAGGCAGTGCTATTTTATTAAAAAGGCTAATCGTATCGCGAAATCATAGGCTGTACCCTTCTTAAATAGTTCGTCTTCGTAAATAAAGCCATCCTGCTGTCTAATCACATTTTGAGGCCTACCAAATGACTCTATTGTATGCGTTTGATATCCGATAGCAACATCCATTTCGAATAGAATGTACTCTTCTAATTTACTTAACAGACCAAGCCTTATCCTTCCCCCTCTTTGCTTCTCATTCAATTTGTAATTGGCTTCTTGAAAATAACTACAGCTACCCAATCCGCAACTGACTTCGAATACACGAGTTCTGTCATATTTAAAATTATTTGAAAAGGGCTCAAAGCCCAAGAATATAAGGTTAGTCTTAGAAATATCAGGGAAGTAAATTCTTAATTGAGTAGAGAGTTTTGTTCCTCTTTTATTATCAAAAAAACCTTCTTGAACAGCTCCTTGATCATTCGTGAGTATGCCGATGGTATGCTGAAGCGTCATGTTTTGAGACACTTTATGTTCAAAGGCCAACATGTAGGAGGAAAAGTTACCGATGAGTTGAGAAGGCACCCATTTCACCGCATACGTGTGAATTTCACTCTTTGGAGCAATCGAATCAATATTCTGTATGTAAAATTGACAGTCTGCCTTTTGTAGAAAGAAAACCAAAAGAGAAGTAATCAAGACCAACTTCCTCATTATTAGGAAGTCACTTGACCTAATATTTTCATGTTGCCGTCAAGATCATAGGTAACATTAAAAATACCTTGGGTGGTCACAACAATTAAAAAGCCATCATTTTGAATAATGTCTAATGCCACTCCATTCCCTATTTTTGTTTTAGAAATCAATATTGGATTGGTGACGACATCCGTATTAAAAATAGTTATCCCGCCAGCTTCACATACAAAAAGAAAATCATCGTTGACTGCTAACCCATATGGGCTGTCTACTTGAGTAGAATAAATAACTTTTGGATTGGCGATGTCACTAATATCTATTGCATCAAGTAAGTCAACGCCTGAAATTATACCTCTGCAGTTTGTACTCCTGATTGTTGAATAAGCAACAGAGTTTCTGGCTACCACTGGGTCACATGCTGTGACATGCTCATAAGTTGAGATAAGTGTGGGCATATCACCATTGCTTCGCTCTAAAAAGTACACTGCGTCCGTACTACCTATAAATAAAAAATTCTCGTAAGGTGATATCGTTTCTAAGTGGCTAGGCAGTTTGAGGGCAGTCGTAAACGTTAACCTACTTTCATTATTCAAATTATAAGTAAGTATTTCATCATCAGACAAGACATAAAGATTATTGTTGGTCACCAAGAAAGAAGCCAACGAACCTCCAGTACCAATACCAGAAAAATTCCCCGCAGGATTTAGGCTATCGTCTGCGCAAGCAAAAACGAATATGATTAAAAATATAAAGCTTATTCTTCTCATCAGTAATAGCATTTAGCGCCAGTGATAGTTGTTAATTCCCAGCCAGTGACCACCCCTTTTGTAGGGTCGACACATTCAAAATAATAACCTGATAGCGGTGGGACTTGATTACCACCGTCAATGGCCAAAACCTTTTCTTCTCTGGTCATCAATTGAATATTGTTCATGTCGCTCACATCAATGGCGAGTAAATCCTCGAATTGATTAACATAAAGAACTCTGTTTCTTATGGCCATATCGGTTGCACCCATAATGCGGAGAAAACCTACGTTCTGTGGGTTTCTAGGGTCAGCGTTATCAATAAGATGTATGCCTTTATAGCGTTCGTTCAAAAGCAAAAGGTCTCCGTACAAATAAATTCGCCCCGCGTCCAAGACTCCTCGACTCTCTTCTAAGGCGATGGACAAGTCTTCTTCTTGCATATATATCGGCTTATAACCTTGCACCTCTCCTTCGGGAAAACTAATGTTATCGAAGTTTTCAATGCATGATGTAAAAGCAAAAATGGCCAAGAGTAATGGCCATTGTATTAGCGCTCTTTTACTCATCATAGTGTAAATAATAAATAATTCAAGTGTAAATATGAGGATGTAGAATGTCAATTGCAACATGGCTGATTGAACTGAGTCTTAATTTAAATACACAGCAGCCGACTAAAATTTTGTCTTCATTCCAACATGGTCTTTTAAATTGACTAATTTGAAAATATACTATGAACAGTCTAAAATTAGCAGCAATCGACATTGGATCTAATGCCATTAGGTTTCAGGTAACCAATATTTTGACTTATGAAGGACAACATACTTTTAAGAAGCTAGAGTATGTAAGATTTCCGCTAAGATTGGGTCAGGATGTTTTCACTTTGAAGAAAATCGGACCTGAAAAAGAAGATAAATTCATTCGGCTAATGCATGCTTTTAAGTTGCTTTTAGACTTATACGAAGTTGATGATTACTATGCTTGCGCAACATCCGCAATGCGAGAAGCGGAGAACGGATTTATACTAGCGACAAAAGTTCATCAATTACTCGGACTAAAAATCAATATTATCAGTGGTGAAACAGAAGCCGAATTGATCAATGGGGTGGTTTTAAAGAATCTTGATGCTAAGACTTATTTACACATTGATGTTGGTGGTGGCAGCACGGAGCTTAATTTAATTTCAGAGGGTAAAAAAATTGCCTCAAAATCATTCAAGGTTGGATCGGTACGAAGCATTGAGCAGGTTGAATCAGCCAGTTTTTTCGCGGAAATTGATGCTTGGATAAAAAAATGGATCCATAAAAAATATAAATTAGTCACAGCAATTGGTACTGGTGGAAACATCAATAAAGTGTATGAATTAGCAAAAAAAAGAAAGAATAATAGATTTCTTTTCAGCCATGATGTAATGAGAATTCAAGCGTTTGTGGCCAGCCATAGCTTAGAACAGCGTATCCATGTTTTACAGTTGAACCCTGATAGAGCAGATGTAATTTTACCAGCCATTCACATTTACTTACACGTAATGAAAACTGCTAAATGCCGTAAAATACTTGTACCAGATGTGGGTCTTAAAGATGGCATGATGCATATGCTGTATGAAAAAAACCTTAAGACAACGCAGACGACTTTTAACGATCATATTTGATCCCAGTCCTGCGCGAAGTTATAGAGCAACTCTCCTCTTCTAATCTCTAGTGGAGACTCAATATTATTATGATAAAGTTTCCCAGTACCTAAACCTTGAGGTAAGGTTGGTAAATACTGAGAAGTAAATTGAGCAATTGCATTTAACGCTATGTTCGACTCTAACATCGAAGTCATCCACCATCCAATGTTCATGGATTCCGCTAACGCAATCCATTCTTTACAAGCTAGAATCCCGCCTAAGAGCGAAGGTTTTAAGATGATGTATTGAGGTCTAATTTGACTCAGGAGGAGTCTTTTCTCATCCAAAGAATTGATACCAATCAATTCCTCGTCTAGTGCAATATCCATTGGGCTTTCATCACAAATGGATTTCATAAGTAATTGTTGGCCAGCCATTATAGGTTGCTCTATTGAATGAATGTCTAATGAAGCTAATTGTTCTAACTTAACAAATACATCCACCTCATTAAATGCACCATTGGCATCAACACGCAATGTAATTTCACGGGAGGAGTAGTGTTTTCTTATCCCTTCTAAAAGGTCTAGTTCCTTATTGAAGTCCAACGCGCCAATTTTAAGTTTTATCGTACTAAAACCTTCTTTAAGTTTCTCTTCTATCTGCTGCTGCATGAAATCCTCACTCCCCATCCATATCAGCCCGTTGATGGGCAAACGGTAT
>JBLIES010000094.1:0-13619 GCA_047633135.1 Roseivirga sp. | reverse complement strand
ACAGCGCCTGATGGCACAAAAACGGCAATCTTTTATTGACTAAGTAGAACAGGGAATATATTCGGATCTCTATAGTCAGGATTCCCGTCTTTATCCTTTCGACAGAGCTGATCATACCCTATTGAGATAAGATTGCCATCTGTGTCAAGAACTTTTTTATACTCATTTGTTTGATCTTGAAAGTGGACAGCTAGAGCCATTCTATCAACCGAGCTAATGTTGGGACGACTGGCGTGAATTGTATTACAATTATGAAAACTAACTTGCCCTTTCTTTAAGAGCATTGGGATTTCTTTATGATTCGGTATTTCTTCTTTAAGGTAAGATTCAAGGTCACCAAGCTCTTGTTTGTTAAAGGAGTAAAAACGCTTGAGGTCAACATTATCTTTCCAGCTGTGGCTTTTGTCAATATGAAATAAAGGCCCCATATCAATGCTACAGTCTTGTAGTGGTATCCACGCTGTGAGTAGCTCATCAGAGGAGCACGTTGGCCAATAGGCTTTGTCGGTATGCCATCCAACGGCATTGGTTTTGACATTTGGTAGTGTTGGCTTTTTAGTAATCAATGAATCCGCGAAGAGGCGAATTTCATTTGAATTACTTAATATGGCTGCTGTCGCCAATATCAAAGGATGAAACCCTAGTTCGGCAATACTGTTCTTCTGTAGGGTGACGAATTCATTGTTATGGATAGAAGCTTTCTCATTATAGTTTGCATTCGCGATCTTATCATCATTGAGTAGGGTGTTATCTAGCTTTCCTTCGTAAAACTCTAAGGCTCCTGCCTTGGCGTTGTCAATAATGTTTTGATCAATAATTTCTGGGGTAATATACCATCCATGCGCTTTGTAAAAAGCTATATCGGATTGGCTAGGTAGCAAATGTGAGTTATGCTGTATAATTTCATCTAAGTGAATGGCTTCCATAATCAAATTATTTAGAGAGATACTTTAGGCATGGCAGGCCCTCGTTCATCTCAGCTGACAGAGTAAAGGTACAGGCTTTACGGTCATCTTTCTTGTTAGTGACTGGAAACGATGATAGCCTAAAGGCTGCCAAACCAAAAAAGTGATCATTGAAAAATAACAACGTACCGGTGATGTAATCTTCGAAGGCTACGCCATCAATACTACCGTTCACTTTATCTGTATCGATCCATTTTTGAATTACCATATGGCTTAAGTCTTTATCGAATAATGCTTGCCATTCTTTTGATGTGGTGACTATGCCAGCATAAACACCCTGGCTTTTTCCTAGTGTTGCATGCTTGAGCACCCATGAATTTTTATTCCGCTCAGCATCACTCCAGGCCTCTTTATTTTGTCTGTGGGAAAAGGTAGGGATTAAGAACTGAGAGAAAAAATAGTTGTCTTCTTCGTTTAGCACATCTTTTCGGAACTCTTCATTATAGAGTACTGAAAAGAATCGTTTATCATGAATGAGGAAGACAGTACGAAGGTCATTGATTAAATTCGAAGCCATTAGTTTCGAAATAGTCGTTTCTGATAGTTCAATTATTTCTTCTAATGCTAATTCGCTAATAATAAAACTGTCTTTAAAAAGGTGTGTGGAATCATTAATTTGAGATGAGTCCAGTGATATAACCGTAAGTCCCATGCTTTCGAAAATAGGAATAAAAATCTTTGACTCATTCTTTTTATCCCTACCCGTAAGTACAATTACGCGCTTAGACCCTTTCATTAGTTTCGAGATGTAATCAAAAATAGAGGAGTATAAGTCATCCAACTCAACATCGACTCCAGACTCTTTAAGGAGATCTTTCGATATGCTTTCCGTAATGGCGGTTAAAAAGAAACCATTAACAGCACAACGACAGGTGATTTCTAATAGCCTCACTTGATCCTTTTGATCATAAACAAAGTCAGTGCGATAAGTGCCTACTTTATAATCGTTCGTTTTTGCTAATTCAATAATTTGCTTTATGCGGGGGCTTACCGGCATAAGATGCTCATACTGATCATAATTAGATACGAAATGGTTGATTAACCGAAACAAGACTTTCTGGATACGTTCAAGCTTTTTATTGTGCGATTGACTTACCACTACAGGTTGATCGAAGACCCATTCTTTATAATAGTCTTTTCTTTCTTCTACCAATCGTTCCACCGCGGTCGATAGATTTTCTGTTTTCAAAGCAGTGTATAATTTATAATGTGACGCTTTGTCTCTTCTCTTCCATTGTGGAATAGCATGTCCAAAATTGATAAGTGAGGTACAAATTCTTCTGTAAACTGGGGGTAAGTAATATCACCAGTTTTGACAAAGGATAGGTCAATATTATTCCTTTGGAAATGTTGAGTGTCATAAAGGTCCATTCCACCTATGGGATTGATGTAATGTGTAGTGGATTGCATAGTACACATTTGAAAAATGCGCTCACTCTTTATGCTCTCCGGGCTGTCGCAATGCTTTGCAGACAGGTCCTTCTCCATCTGATAATAGTCTTGATTCTCCGATGAAATCTCAGTTTTGATGCCTAGCCATTGCGCTAAATACTTGATGGTCATTGAGTTAAATTCATGCAATGAGCTACTTTCGTAAGCTAACATGAGCTCTACTTCTGTGTAGACCTCTTCAAAGAAAGGAGCTTTTTTATAGTTGAAGTAAATAAACCTTAACAGGTATTTTCGCCAATCGCTAGCCTCTGATATTTCAATTTTTTCGATTAATGTCCCATTTGGAAACTTAGAAACTGGAACTTGAATGTAGGTGATTTTTTTACTTGAACGTTCAATAAGTCGATTGCGATTGATCCAACTCGCTTTTCTATACGAGACTAGATCGTAAATGACAAACTTATCCACAGCATGTATCAGCTGAAAATAGCCGATATAGGGGAAAAAGTAGGGTTGCATTATACCGAGCTTCACTTCTTATATTTTTGGGTGCTGCAATACGGATTTTTTCTTTCGAAGTGACTTGACTATTGGGGTCGCTAAATAAAGAAAATCTGTTAACCCGGGGTTTTTTATAAGCTTACTAGAAAGAAAGTAAACCAAAATCATGGCAAATGTAGTGCTGATTATTGCTAGGATTTCGTTCATGCCCTCTAAATAGCCTATGAACCAGAGGCCTATTACCCCAGAAATCGTAACAGATAAAAAGGTGTAGGATAGGTCTTTTACCTGCGCTAAAGCGCTGTAATGAATCATCCTTCTACTGTACCAAGTATTTATAAAAAATGAAAGATAATTGCTGACCACAATGCCCCAAAGTAGCGCTTTCATACCTGCTAGAAAACCTACCAAGACCACAATAAGGACTAAGACCTTTTTAAGTAACGCTAATTTTAGAGTTAAATCTGTTCTGCCATATACTTTGAAAATGTTCAGATTGAGGTTTTGTATTGGGTAGAGTATCGCTCCCAAACATAAAATCTGAAAATATTCAACTGAGGGCAGCCACTTGTCCGTTAACAATTGTTGAAAAAGCGGCTTGGCTATTACGGCAAGAATGATAAAAGTAGGTGCCACAAAGAAGAACATCCCACGGATCATCTGTCTATAGAGACGTGCTATTTTTTCCTTATCATCTTTTATTTTAGACATAAGAGGAAAGGTAGGTTTTGTAATAACGGTGATCAAAAGCTTTCTTGGAAGATCTATAAATTTACTTGCTCGGTTGTAATAACCCAAAGTTGTGATCGAAAACATTTTCCCGATAATCAACGCATATATTTCTGAAAAAACAGAATTGAGAATAGAAGTCAACATGAGTTTATAACCATAGTTGAAATGAGCTCTGAATTTTGCTTTATGAAACACAAGTTGAGGCTTCCATTCAGACTTGGCCCAAAGCATGATGGCATCCAGCACCTTGGTAACGAGTTCTTTCACGACTAAGCTCCAATAGCCTAAACCTGTGAACGCACAATAGATTCCAACGACAGAACCTATTAGAACCCCTGGTAAACGCAAAAGAGTTAATTTCTTAAAGGCTAATTCTTTTAGCAAAACGTTTCTCTGTATCGTTGACATGGCAGATATCAACATCCCTAAGGATAAAACCCTTAAAACCATTGTAATGCGATCGTCTTCGTAGAAGGCAGCGACAAAAGGAGCAATAAAATAAAGTAAAGGGTAAAGCAATAAGCTTAAACCGAGGTTGGCGATAAAAACTGTGGAATAGTCGGTTTTATCCGCTTTCTGGTCTTGGATAAGAGAAACCCCCAGCCCGCCTTCAATAATTGCCCCACTAACAACCAGGAAAACCATTATTATACCTATAAGGCCAAAGTCTTCAGGTACTAAAAGTCTTGTTAATACAATGGTGGTAATAAAGCCGAGGCCTTGAATTATGAGCCCTTCAAGTACAGTCCATTTTACACCTTGAATTCCCTTATTTTTCAGCGACATCGAATGAATATTTTATGCATTAGAATATTCATCAATCTTCTTTTCAGTCTAGTCCAAGTCATTCGGTATTGAGAAGTACGTCACAAATCATTTTCTGTTCATCATACTCAAGGGTATCGTACAATGGAAGACAAAGAATGCAAGAAGCAATGTCATCTGCAACAGGCGTATTTTGCTTTTTTACATAGGGAAGAGAACTGAGTGATGGGTAGAAGTATCTCCGCCCAAAAACACCCTGCTTTTCTAGGCTTGATTTGGCTTTTAGGCATTTTTCCTGCGTTTCAAATATTATTGGGTAGTAAGCCCTGTTAGAGAGACAGTTTTCATCGACACTAGGTCTTGCAATGCTTAATCCTTCCAAAAGCCCATCATATATTTCACATTGTGAAATGCGTTTAGCGAGTATTGATGAAAAATGCTCCAATACACAAAGCCCCATGGCCGCATGGAACTCAGAATTCTTACCATTAGTGCCGAGTCCTCGGAAATTCTCATACCCTTCGTGACCAAAGTTTCTGTAAGATGCGATCTTCTCCTTGAGTTCATTATTGTTTGAGAACATCAGTCCCCCTTCAATAGAGTGCATTAATTTTGTGGCATGTAGACTACATACACTCAAATCACCATAATTGAAGATACTCTTGCCTTTGTAAAGGGTGCCAAAACAATGGGCGGCATCATAGATCACTGGAATACCATACTTCTTCCCAATCGCATCGATACGGTCGATGTCGCAGGCGTTTCCAAAGCAATGAGTCGCTAAAATTCCTGCAGTACGTTCATTAATTAGGCCCTCAATTAGCTCAGGGTTTATGTTGAGTGTTTTTTGGTCTATGTCAGCGAATACAGGCTCGCAACCTTCCCATTTAATACTGCTGGTAGTGGCCACGTAGGAAAATGGGGTTGTAATAATGTCACCATTAATCTCAAGTACTTTAATTGCCATTTGTAAGGCTATGGTTCCATTAGAAACTAGTTGAGGTGCTGTCATTTGTAGCTTCTTGCCTAAGAGTGATTCAAACTCTTTGACCAAAGGACCATTATTGGTAACCCATTGGTTATCCCATATTACATCAACATATCGTTGATATTCTGACTTATCGGGAAGAAAGGGTTTAGTAACTGGGATCACAGATCGTAAAGGTTTTATAAATATTATTATGCAGTGGAGGGTCTATGGAATTCGAAACCTAAATCTCTAAGCATTAGCAATAAAAAACGCTCATAAGTATCAACATAGGCCACTGCTTTTTCAGATATTGGATACTTGTCTATTGGTAATCGATTTTTGTTTTTATTAATGGCCTCGATTGATTTGGCTTTCTCTAATGCACTGGGCTGAATACCAAGCATTTGAAGAAACTCAAAAAGCTGTTCTGATAATTGAGTCTGATTTAGAAAGTGAATTTGACCCAGGTCTTTCTTATATTCCCCTTCAATAAAGTAGTTTTCACTTATCTTTTTTAGCACTTCATCAGGCGTGGCGAAGAACATAAAAATAAATTGAATTGTTTGAGAACCGATCTGAAGATCAACTAGCTCTGGGTACCTTCTGTTTACATCTGCAATCTGAATCAAAATAAAATCATCAAGGGTGATTTTAGCCAAGTCTTTGATTTGAATTTTTTTTATCAACTCTTCATCAGGACTTCGTTTTAACCAATATTTATATTCGTAAGCGGAGATAAGCTTATCATATGGATTTCTAATAATACTAAGGATTTTTCTATTTTTCTGTTTTATTGGTATTTGTGAATAGCCGCCATGTTGATTTTTGGGTCTATTGGGAAACATGAGGTTAGGGTGTTTCAATTCATTTAAACTCCGCTTCGACAACCCTAGTACTTCCAACGGCCTTTTGAAAAATGGACCATCATTTGCATATACAGCCTTTATGATTTTTCGGGCATATGTACTCCCAGTTTTTGGGTTGTTAATAAGTATGAAATCTTGGCAAATGATCACTGTGATGCTGTTTTTAATTTTGATGTTTTATTCTCCCAAGGAATAGTTTTTTTGGTATTTTTAATGCCTACGTAAGTTGCTAATTTTTGGGATGCCTCAGGGTCTTTTAGATTAATAACTAGTAGCTTTTCTGGTCTATCGCGAAAGTAATCAATTACCTCACTGTTGTGCGTCTCATATTGATAAATGAGAGCGTCTTTATTGTATAAGTCATCTTCGGGAGTTTTATTGGCACGGCTAAAGGCTTCCCAAGCGTAGCCAGTATACCTATAATCTGCTTGCTGCAGGTCTTTCTTGGTAGGTACTTTACCATTCCCCCAGAGTTTAGAATGGAAATTCACCAATGAATTATACCACTCTGAAGGACTATCTCTTACTGTTAGGATGAACTTACTATTTGGAACAGACTTGTCTAATATTTTATAAGTACCTACTAAACTGAACGGTACATCCTGAAAAAACTGTCCGTTATGCCGTACGTAATCAATGATGCTTTGATATTCTTCCTTGTGCCAGTCGAAAATTAATTGCTCCGCTTCCTTTTGAGGGGCCACTTCGAATCCTAAATTCTTAAAATAACTGGCAAGACTCGTTGTGCCAGTTTTGTTTTTGCCAATGCATATTATCTTTTCTGCATTGGCATAACGGATACGCACAATATATCTGTGGATGACTTTTTTTAGACGTTTAATCATCGTTTTTAAGTTCATTATAACGCACTTCGATATAGTTTGAAGTTTACACCTATTTTACGTGAAAGCTTAGTCTCTTGCTTAACAACTTCATTATAGGAGAGGCTGTTGGTTCAGGCAGTTATTTACTTCTTGCTCCCCTTAAAAGAATATTTCTGGTTATTTGAAGGAGATATCTGAAATCTGTTTTCCAAGAAGACTCAAGGTATGAAAGTGTATATTTTTCTTCAGAGAGATAAAGTTCCTCAGGAGTCTTTGGGAGATCTGCATAATAGGGAGGGAGCAAGCCTGGTTTAACTTTTACACGAAGTCGTTGTAAATGTTCAGGATAGCTGTAAAATTTTTGAGGACTCAGGGGTCGAACGCCTACTAGCTTGATGTCTCCTTTGATTAAGTTCCAAACCATGGGTAGCTCGTCTATCCAATATTTACGCAAGACTTTACCCCATCCAGTGATTCGGTAGTCATTAATGATTTTATCTCCACCAACGGTGCCGTGTTTCTCTAAAAGGTACTTCTGTAAATGTTCTGAATAGGGCCGCATGGTCCTGAGCTTAAATACTTTGACTAAGGCCCCTTTATACCCTGTTCTGTTCAGGCCAATGAGTATACCGTGATTGGTCTTTCTGTTAATAGCGGGTGTATGGCTATTGGTAGATAGTACATAAGTATGTGTTTGTGTGGAGTGATAGTCAATAATGTCAAAGCCGCATGATATCAATCTACCGAGGACTTCAGGTATTGATAGCACCTGATTTTGGCCTTTACTTATAGAAAAGTATAGTTTTTGGCAGAAATTGACCCGTCCCATGATTCTATGAAATAAGAAGTCAATGGTATAATAATAAGCTTTACCAAGCTTTAGGGGCATTGTCCGGATTAATCTTGCTCTCCTAGTCGCTTGCGATTCAAATCGCAGTAAGAATTGCGTGTTTGAAGGAACACTGCGATATTGTTTCAAGAGCCATTCGTCAATATTTAAGATATTATTGAGTGGGTTTTTTACATAAGTACCATAGAACTCCTTTTCTAATGTTGAAAAAAAAGGAGAAGATGCAGTCGTAGTTTTAGAAAAGGTAACTTTAGAATTTTCATTGACACTTACTCTCGGATGAACTTGTTCTTTGTTACTTCTTTCTTTATTACTTTGCACAATGTGGTTAAGTACGCTATATTTCAAACAGTTAAGTAATTTTTTGTGACGGGAATTTAGATTATTTACTGGAGCTTTGATTAGATATGGTCGTATTATTGAGCAAAGTGTATCGATTTAACGGTTTGTCGCTACTACTAAATTCACTTGATCTAGTAAAAACTGAGTAACATCGATTTTCGATTCCATCATAGCTTGGTGTGCTTGGCTGAAGTTCATTCTGGTACTTCCGTTCTTCAAAATCTTAATTCCCTGTTGTAAAGCGCTTTCCTGATCATCTTTGCTTTCAGTAAAATTAAATACTAGGCCATGCTTTTCTAGGTCGTCCGTATAGCCTCTTCCCACATCATCCAAGTAGATCGCTGGAACGCCCAGCACGGCTGATTCAGATGCCATAGTGGCACTCTCACCAAAGAACATGTCTGAATAATATAATGTATCATGCATCCAGTCTGGTGATATCTTGAATTTGTAAGGTTCCAAATCTGGTGGTAATTCGGTTTCTGATGAGATAAATACTTTTACATATTTGCTAAATTCAGCAACTAACTTTCTTTTCATTTCAAGCGCAACTCCATCATGACCGATATCGTGATTGGCCTCCCAAGAGACAAACCTCAGGATACAGTACCTTTCTCCTTCATTTAGGCCAAGAATTTTTTTCACTTCGGGTCTAGGGCTAAAGTACTTTGGATGTAGATACAGTAGTTCCATATAACCGTCAAAAAGTTGTTGTTTCTTACCTAGGTCATCTTTAAAAGATTGAGGACTTAAGATTCTGTTCGTAAAGGGTTTGTACATTAACCTGCCAAGTTTGGCATGCTCTGTATCATCAAAAGCCATGTGGGGCTTATTGAGTAAGAAAGAAACCTGAGCGGCATAAGGGGATGAGAAACTTAAAAAAATATCGGGCTTAAATGCTATTGCTTTTTTTAAAAGAACCCAATTCCCTTTTGGTAAGTATAACAGTTTCCCAATCGAGTCATTTTTGCCTGTCCCCCTTGAGGTGTATGGGATATTGAAGAGGTCTAAAAGTTCATGACTCATCTCTTTCTTTCGGGCAGTCACAATTACTTCATTTCCTTGAGCTTCAAAAACCCTAATAAAATTTTTGAAGTAGTGAACGTGCGCAGGGTGTCCTATGTCAATAAGTGCTCTCATTCTTCGGTTTTTAGGGCAATCAAAAGTTTTGTTTGTGCTAATAGCATCCAACATTGGTTCCATCGAAAGTAATTGGTTTTGTTAGTGAACCAAGCGTATTTCTGATAATAGAAATACCCCTCATTTGATTGCATATTGTTGATTGTCCAGTTAAGGATAACTTTGGCAAAGGGTAGATAGCTATCATCTAATGCTTTGAACCTGGTAAGTGTAATAATACCCTGACTTTGATTATGGATATCAACAGGCCAAACCTTGGGTGTTCTCCAATAGCAAAACCCTTCTTTGTCAAACTGATTACTTTTATAGTAATGAATGCCTGAACGAAGAGCTTCCTGATAAGAAACATCATTCAATTGATAAAGCTGGCAGAGGATGTCCAGAGAGTCTACTACATAGCCTTGATGAAAGTCAATTTGCTTTTTTGGTTCGCCTGTCTTAGGAGAATGGCTATAGTACCAAGACCCATCTGAGTTTTGAGTTGAGAGTGTATAGGCCAGCACTTCTTTTACCTCTTTCACGTATTTTTTTTCACCTGAAAGATAGTCGTCATAAGCAAAAATCTCTGCTGCTAGCAAATTGGCATTAACTACCAGGTCTTTCTGTACGGGTGTATATGAATAGCATCGCGAGTCTTTGAGTAGAGTACAATGGATGTCTTTTTTAACAAATTCACAAGCCGATTTTATTAACTCCTTGACCCTTGGCTCTCCAGAGACCTTATAGTAAGCCATTAACCCTCTGGCGATAAAGGCAGTGACCACTACGCTTGGAGTATAGGCACGAAACAAAGAACCATCACTTCTCGGCCAGTCATAGTTATAGCCCCAGCACTTGCCGCTGTAGCCTTTACTGTGGTTTTGATAAAGCCATTCGAATATTTCTGTTGTGGCAAATTCTAGTCCATCAATGTCGAGTAACTTATGTTCCTGCATGAGTGAGTAGCTATGTAACAAAAGCCCCATTCCTTTAGGGTTAATGCCTTTTTTAACGCCTAGCACCTTTCTCAAGTTAATAGGGGACCTCTTCACCACTTGGTTGGTTAGAAATGAGATATGGTGTCCAAATTTTTCAAATGGGATTACAGAATTATGCGAATCATACAAAGAGTGCCCTTTATAATGCTGCGCAGCACAATGTTTTTGAAGTTTAAGTAAATGGTCTTTTAACTCATTAATGGGTTGCTGTTTGGTATTCATACTTTAAATAAATAGTAGTTACTTTGAGTTGACATTGATTGAAAATCTTCTGCAATGATTTTCAAGATTCTAAACTTCTTATTATTTGGGTAACCATATTTCTGAGTGTTGCTTTCTCTTTTATAATGTTGAGGCTTTCTGCACCCATTTGGGCTAGTTCTTCTTTTGATATATTGAAAAAATGCGCAATAGAATTTTCTAGTACTTCTTGAGGGTAGTCGAAATCTAATATAAACCCATTTCTGTCTTTGTAAACTAAGTCATACGCTGTGCCATCGCCAGGGGTTGTAATTACCGGCAAGCTATAAGCCATAGCTTCATTAATTGCGAGACCGCCCGTACCAGGTAAAATAAATACATCTGCGTTTTTAAAGAGTAGAGTAAGTTCATCAGCGTATTTTGGCCCATGGAACTCAACATTACTGGCTATGCCTTCTGACTCTGCCAAGGTCTTTAAATCTTCAATTATTTCACCATTGCCAACGACATCAAATTTGAAACGAAACCCCTTTGACGCCAACTTACCAAAGGCTTTGATGGCCGTATCAAGTCTCTTTTTTGCAAAAATTACACCTACAAATAAGAAACGAAGGTCCTTGGACTCGTTCCGTACTTTCTTAGGGGTCAGTTGTGTATAGATTTCTTCTACGTGGATGGTGTTTTGTGCCACAAAGATTCGGTTTTCTGGATAATCTTGCTTCTTGAGTTGCTCAGAGAATCGTGTGCCATAAGTAAGATAAGCGGAAGAGTTTTTAATAAAGAGATACTTGAAAATACTCTTCATTTTTCGTTGTAAACTACTGAGATCTGTTCTTCTATCCCCTGATCCTGAGCCCCATAATACATAGGGTGTCTTCTTTAATTGTAAAATAAGCAATAGTAAATTGTGGTTTATTTTTCCAGCGTGATAAAGGATGATCACCTTATCGGGACTTGATTTCTTAACACTTGTAATTAGCCCTTTCTGCCACTGTATTTCAAGTTTAGAGATGGTAAGCCCAGAAGTCTTGTTCCTGATAAGTTTGAAGGGAGTATCCTCAATTTCTTTGACGCTCTTATTTCCTGCGTTGGTACCAGTAATGACTGTAAGGGCCACTTGTTTTTTCGCCAATTCTTTAGAAAGTAGACTTAAAAGTGCTAGTCGGTAGTGAGGTAAAACAGGGAGTACAAGGGTGACTTTTTTCAATAGTCCTGGGTTTTATTGTGCTGTTAGTTTAAGCGTTCTTACTTTATAGACATAGACAAACGAAAAAGTAAAACGTGTATAAAGTTAAAAGTAACTTTGTCCTTCTAGCGTTAGCTATTCCAAAATAAAAATGATCAACTAGTTAAATTTTATTTGTGCTGTAAAACAACTAAACATGATACCTAAAGCCGTAGTACATTC
Organism: Roseivirga sp.; assembly: GCA_047633135.1. GTDB lineage: Bacteria > Bacteroidota > Bacteroidia > Cytophagales > Cyclobacteriaceae > Roseivirga. The sequence continues at coordinate 1,686 of JBLIES010000094.1, read as the reverse complement.
CATAATAGAATGATTGCCAAAGAGGCCAATTGAAATCCAGTAGCTACTTCTCTTAACAGTCTTGTTTCTTTTACTTTCTTTTCATAAATATAGTAAAGGCCATAGAAACCAATTATGTAAAAGAAAGGATAGTGTGGGAATGCATACCTCAATTTAAAGGTATTGTCTATTAAAGTGAGGGCCATAATTTCTACACAACAAAATGCGATGATGGGAATTAAATGATAGTGCTTTTCCTTAAGAATAAAGTAGATGCCAAAGAGAAAAAATAATGAGATGAATACTTTGAAAATTAAAGAAGGGGCATAGACGGAAATATCTGCGAAACGTTTTTCTGTTTTAGGGATTATGGTGGGGAATGGGCCAAAAAGACCTGCGGCAAATACAACTGCGAAATTAATATTGGAAGAGGTTTCAGTGTCTCCGGCATAAACGGAGACGTTCTCACGTTTAAAGTAAATTTGGATTGTTTCTTTGTTTATATAAATTCCAACTCCGGTGAATACAATAAGGAATAATATGGCAATTGCTTTTTTAAAGCCAATACCTTTTCTGAAAACTACGCCAGCAATTGTCGAAATCAGTACAAAAAGCATCAAGGCCGTTCTGAAAAATAATAGGCTAACAGCCGCAAAGAGCATTAACAATAAATAGCCAGGTTTCCTGTTAGTCATAAACTTGAGCAACGAGTAAAAGTACGAGAGGATGATTAGGATCACGATGGGTTCTTTAAGCCCTACAATCAAAAACCAAATATTGAACGATGAAATGGAAAAGCATAGCGCCCCGAGGAGAGCAAATTTCTTGCTCATAAAGTGTCTTCCAATTTTGAAGATGAGGTAGGTTGATAATAGGTTGATGAAAAGGTTGATTAATTTTACTAGTAATGGAGAGTCTGTAATTTTGTAAACTAAACCGACATAGATAACCATTCCCATATCATCAATTCCGTAGTTGGTCCTTGTCATTACGGCCTGGATGCTTTCAATTAAATCACCTTGCGAAACCTGCCTGCCTGCAGCGTCATAGAACGGGGCATCACTTGGTACATATTGAAAAAGAAGATCAGTATGCTTATTGATTGATACAACATAAGCAAGGCCAAAGGCTAAATTGAATAGGAGACAAACAACCAAAAGCTGGCTGACTCGCGCATTCTTGTACTTAAGAAAAATGAAAATGACAACAGCAAAGGCGAGAAGGTAGGTGATATTTATAATATGTACATCTAAGTATTCGACATAGCTGTCGTAATACTGCAGGCCTAATATTATAAAGATTAGAAGGGCCGAAATGATATATATGAATATAGCTTTGGTCACTAATTTATTACTTGTAGCCTAGATTTGATAGTTTTCTGCCAACCAACTTTTCTAATTCGCGATTGTCTGTCTGAAAGCGCTTCTTCAAAATAGACTCCATTTCCTTTGGCAGTTGAAATTTCTCCGATGGTTTGATAGAATCGATGACCCTAACAAACCTTACGATAAAGATATATAAAGCAAGAGGAACTCGGGTCTTTACTTTTGATTTTTCAGGTTGTTGATTTGTTACTAGTAATCTATTGATTAAAACTAGTAGCCTAAGGCCCTGAGCTGAAAGACCTTTCCTTTGTGATTTAAATCGTGGCTTTTCATATTTGAAAGTAAGACCAGTGAAATCGTTCAATTCCATTATTATCTTTTC
>JBLIES010000093.1:0-13710 GCA_047633135.1 Roseivirga sp. | reverse complement strand
ATCGGCAAGTTGCTCCTCGGCAGAGTCTTTTCTCCTTTTAGATTTTGAATGTCAAAATAATGAACATCATAATTACAGTTCACCAACTATTTTTGGTTACATATCCTGAATTCAATAATTTAACACAGCCATTCAAAAAAAATATTTGGAAGATATATATCGAGAAGTTGATGCCTACATGCGCTCAGGTACATTAATACCCATTAAACCCATACTGACTTTGATTGTTTGGGCGGCTAATGCAGAAAGTCCCACCCTGAATTTCATTTTCTCAATATCTGCCTCGTTAAAAATGGAAACCTCGGCATAGAAACGGTTGTATTCCTTTGCAATATCATAAATATACTGAGCAATCACTGCAGGAGAATAATCTTTCGCTGCCAATTGAAGCTTTTCCCCATATTGTTTTATAATATAAATTAACTCCTTTTCAGTTTCATGCAGGTTGGTGACTTGGCTGTACTCTATGGCATCGAATGAAATCTCTAATTGATGTGCCTTTCGTAGAATTGCGCTAATTCTAGCGTAGGTATATTGTATAAAAGGACCTGTATTTCCTTGAAATTCAATGGACTCTTCTGGATTAAAAAGCATTCGCTTTCTTGGGTCAACTTTTAGTAAAAAGTATTTTATGGCCCCTAAACCGAGTGTCTCATAAAGTTGGAGTGCTTGATCTTCGGCAAAGCCTTCTATTTTCCCTAATTCTAAAGTTCTTTCTTTTGCGGTATCCGCCATTTGCTGGATCAAATCATCTGCATCGACCACCGTTCCTTCTCTTGACTTCATTTTTCCAGATGGCAGATCGACCATACCATAAGATAAATGGTAACAAGCCTCAGCCCATGCATAACCAAGTTTTTTCAAGATCAAGAAAAGCACCTTGAAGTGATATTCCTGTTCGTTTCCAACGGTATAAATCAGTTGAGAAAGACCTGGGAAATCTTCATAGCGCATGATGGCCGTACCAATGTCCTGCGTCATGTAAACAGAAGTTCCATCTTTTCTCAACAACAGCTTCTCGTCTAAGCCATCACCCGTCAAATCAACCCAAATAGAACCGTCTTCTTTTTGAAAAAAAACTCCTTTTCTGAGGCCTTCCATTACCTTATCTCGACCGATGAGGTAAGTTTCACTCTCGAAATATAGTTTATCGAAGTCGACTCCCATTCTTTGGTAAGTATCTTCGAAACCCTTATAAACCCATCCATTCATTTTCTCCCACAGGGCATAAACTTCTGGATCTTTTTCTTCCCATTTGATCAGCATCTCTTGAGCTTCAAGCATAATGGGCGCTTGTTTTTCGGCATCCTCCTGACTCAATCCTTTTTCAACTAAGTCAGCGATTTCAACCTTATAAGCTTTGTCAAAAGCTACGTAATATTTCCCTACTAGATGGTCACCTTTGAGACCTGCATCCGAAGGAGTTTCTCCCTTACCGAATTTTAGCCATGCCAGCATTGATTTGCAAATATGGATGCCACGATCGTTAATGATCTGTACTTTAACCACCTTATTCCCAGCTGCTTTTAGAATTCTAGAGACTGAATTCCCTAGAAAATTATTCCTTAAGTGTCCAAGGTGAAGCGGTTTGTTGGTGTTGGGTGAAGAGTATTCTACTACCACGGTTTTACCCGTAGCGGCCATCTTGAAATTTGGCGAATCAGCTACGTCATGACCATTGAAAATTTTAGAAAACAATTCAACCTGAGATCCTTCTGAAAGTACAAAGTTCAAAAAACCATTGACCACATTGAAATCTGCAACAGCGATCAATTCATTTTTGAGGTATTCGCCTAGCGCTATGCCAGTCTCTGCAGGTTTGAGTTTGGTTACTTTTCCGTAAGGAAAAGTAACGAAGGTGTAAGTCCCTGCAAAATCTTTTCTTGTAGGCTGCAACACGATGTCATTAACTGACATATGATGTTGAAAAATTTCGGAAAAGGCTTTTACTAGCCCCTCTCTGATTTGTAATTCCATTCTTAGAAATTCTTGATTAACGACTCAGTAGTAGCTTCCAAAATTTGGAATGCGTTATTCGCCATTTTATTTTGTGTGTCTAAAGTTGGGTTAACCTCTACAATTTCCCAACAGCAAACACGCTTATCTTTGATTAATTCAATGTTTAACGCCAAAGCTTGCTCTTTAGAAAGCCCTTCTGGAACGGGAGTACCCGTACCCACAGAAATAGAAACATCCAAGCTATCCACATCGAATGAGATGTATACCTGATCGCAATCCTTCAATATTTCTAGGGCTTCTTTGGCTACTGCTGGAATTCCCTTTTCAGTTACCTCGGCCGTTTTAAAGTTTCTGATTCCGTGCTTCTTCAAAAGAAAATCTTCAGGTGTTTCTGTATCCCTTACGCCAATAAAAACCACATCCTTCGGATCAATTTTTGGCCCTCGGACTCCAATATTTTTAATGTGTTCCCAAAGTACTTCGGTTTCATCCTCAACATCGTTCTGCTCGCATTCCTCATTATCAATGGCAGACGCCATCGCTAAAGGCATACCGTGCATATTGCCTGATGGGGTCGTATACGGTGAGTGGAAATCAGCATGGGCATCTATCCAAATCACACCTAATCGCTTATCTGGGTCCGCCTTTTTTATTCCAGCAATTGTTCCAGCCGCAGTAGAATGATCACCTGCCAAAACGATAGGAAAAAGGCCTTCTTTCCTTATGTCGTACACGGCATCGCACACACGTTTTAAGACTGTAAGTACGCCATCACCATACTTTGCATGAGGAAATTTAGATTCTGAAAATAGTAAGTCGTTTTCATTCTTTACTCTGATGGGTTGGAATTTGGCGAAAAACCTAGAATGTTGAGCAAGACTCGCCACTTTCATGGCATCAATGCCTAAGCTTGCACCTCGGGTTCCTGCGGCCAACTCGGACCTTACTTCGACCAGTCTAATTTTTCTCATAACAGCAGCTTTAACTTACCAGCCTAATACGTAGGCAAAAACCAAAGGTGCAACAATTGTTGCATCTGATTCAATTATATATTTCGGTGTATCAATATTCAGTTTGCCCCAAGTGATTTTTTCGTTAGGCACAGCCCCTGAATAAGAGCCATAACTCGTAGTAGAGTCTGAAATTTGGCAGAAGTAACTCCAGAAAGGTATTTGGTCCATTTCCATATCCTGATATAGCATAGGCACGACACAAATCGGAAAATCACCCGCGATACCTCCTCCAATTTGGAAGAAGCCGACTCCCCTACCGCTTGAGTTTTTAATATACCAATCGGCCAAGAAGGTCATATACTCTATCCCCGATTTTATGGTAGATGGATTCAATTCACCTTTCATGCAATAGGAAGCGAAAATATTCCCCATTGTAGAGTCTTCCCAGCCAGGAACGATGATTGGAATATTCTTTTGGGCAGCGGCCAACATCCAGCTATTGGCAGGGTCAATCTCGTAGAACTCTTCTAGGTCACCAGAAAGCAACATCTTGTACATGTACTCATGCGGCAAGAACCTTTCTCCCGCATCTTGAGCACCTTTCCATTGCTTATAAATCTTAGACTGTAGTCTTCTGAAGGCCTCTTCTTCTGGAATACAAGTATCTGTAACTCGGTTGAGTCCTTGTTGCAATAAATCCCATTCGTCTTGAGGAGTAAGATCCCTATAGTTAGGGACTCTTTTGTAGTGAGAATGCGCCACCAAATTCATGATATCTTCTTCGAGGTTAGCCCCTGTACATGAAATAATAGCCACTTTATCTTGGCGAATCATTTCTGCGAACGACTTACCTAGTTCAGCTGTACTCATCGCACCTGCTAGGGTAACCATCATTCTGCCCCCCTCTGCCAAGTGGAGATTGTAGCCTTTGGCAGCGTCAACCAAGCTTGCGGCATTAAAATGTAAATAATGTTTTTCTATAAAATCGGATATAGGTTTCTGAGACATGTTTTTTGGTTCGTTATCTATGAAATGCGAGTCCAGCTATTTCAAACGACTTGCAATTTGCTAAAAATCACGAATTAAAACACCGAAAAAGGACAGTGAATCTGTCGTAAAGTGTGATTAAAATATTTTGTTATAAAAATATCTAGGCGGAATGATTTGAGTGAATGCCATTGAAAAACAGCCAAAAGCGCATTCATCTATCTGTAAAGCCGTTCCATACTATTAAATCATTTCTTATGAAAAAGAGGCTCTAAAATTTTAAACTATTGCATTGAAAAATTGGTCTTACTAGGCTCTTATAAAAGTGAATTAATGCATACTTTTGCATCAACTAAATCCCGCAAAAATATAGATGAAAAGTTATTTTGATCTGATTGACCAAACCTTTGATTTCCCAACGCAAGAGTTCAAAGTGAATGGTAAGTATCTGGAGTTTCATGATATCCCTTTAAAGGAAATAATAGAGAAACATGGTACCCCTTTAAGGTTAACTTACTTACCCAAGATTTCGGAAAATATTCAGAAAGCAAAAACGTGGTTTGAAGACGCCATAAAAAAACACAAATATCAAGGTGATTACACTTACTGCTATTGCACAAAGTCTTCTCACTTTAGTTTTGTGATGGACGAAGTCCTCAAAAACGGTTGTAAGATAGAAACCTCATCAGCCTTTGACATTCCAATTGTTAGAAACCTTTATGCTAAAGGGAAGATTGGCAAAGACATGCTGATCGTTTGCAACGGTTTTAAAAGACCATTGTATACCCAATACATTTCAGAATTGATTAATGATGGTTTTGAAAACTGTATTCCTGTTTTAGACAACATGAATGAGTTGCATGTCTACAAGGATTTGATTGAAAAGGATTTTCAGGTTGGCCTGCGCGTAGCTGCAGATGAAGAACCGAACTTTGAATTCTATACCTCTCGATTAGGCATTCGCTACAACGATATTACAGATTATTATAAGTCAGAGATTGAAGGATCAAAAGCAACATTAAAAATGCTTCACTTCTTCATTAATACTGGCATCAAGGATACTGCCTACTATTGGAGTGAGTTGAGCAGATTTATGTACAAGTATTGTGAGCTCAAAAAAATATGTCCGTCATTAGACAGTATCGACATTGGTGGTGGTTTTCCGATCAAAACTTCTCTCACTTTTGAATACGACTATGAATACATGGTTGGTCAAATTGTAGAAAATATTCAGTGGATTTGCAATAAGAATAATGTTCCTGTACCAAACATCATTACAGAGTTTGGAAGCTTTACAGTAGGCGAAAGTGGTGCTTTCATTTATTCTATTCTGGATCAAAAACTGCAGAATGATAAAGAGCTTTGGTATATGATTGATGGCTCATTCATCACCCATTTACCTGATGCATGGGGATTAAACCAGAAGTACATTTTGCTTGCCATCAATAAATGGGATCATCCTTTCCATAAAGTCAATATGGGCGGGCTTACCTGCGACAGTATGGATTACTACAATTCAGAAGCGCACACCTCCGAGGTATTTATGCCATTGATAGAAGAAGATGAAAATCTCTATGTTGGCTTTTTCCACACTGGCGCTTATCAAGAATCACTTGGTGGCTATGGTGGTATTCAGCATTGCTTGATTCCGGCACCAAAACACGTGCTGATAGACCATGATGAAAATGGAAAAATTCGAAGTAAAGTCTTCGCTGAAGAGCAAATAGAACAGAGCATGCTGAAAATTCTGGGCTACTAAATTATAGCTGAAATCTTGAATAGGTTTCTAATCAAGGCAAACAGCCATTCGAAAATTATTCGAATGGCTGTTTTATTTTTATGCCAATGTGATGACCTTCATGGTCTTGATTTGACTAAATCAGCTTAAATTAACAATTCATGAAAAACTCCCTCCTCTCAATCGCCTTACTACTTTTTGCTTTCTCTTGTCAATCAAATAACAAGGAGCAGCAAGATTCAATTTCAAAAGAGGCAGAGGCTTACAGCGCGGATGATGTTAAGCAAGAAATGTTACGCTCATGGAGTGCCTATAAAGATTATGCCTGGGGTTATGATGTTTTACTTCCACTTTCAAAAAGCGGAAAGAACTGGTACAATGAATCGCTAGGCATTTCACCATTCGATGCTTATAGTACTTTAGTCTTAATGGGCCTAGAGAAAGAGGCGAAAGAAATTGAAGAATATGCCCTCTCCAAAAATTGGGATCAGGATGTTTATGTTCAGGTTTTCGAGGTCAACATAAGAATTCTTGGTGGTTTGTTGGCTATTTACGATCACAACAAGAACCCAAAAATCCTTGAAAAAGCCATTGACTTTGGCAACAGATTACTTCCTGCTTTCACCTCTTCAACAGGAATCCCTTATCACTCTGTTAATTTAAAAACTGGGGCAACCTCAGGCAATAATGGAGAAGGAGAAGGAAACGTAGTCAATACGGCTCAAGCGGCTACTTATTTACTGGAGTTTGGTGTTTTGAGCTATTACGCTCAGGACCCTAAGTATTACCAAGCTGCTAAAAAAGCAACAAAGGCAATCTTCGATCGAAAGTCAGCAATTGGTCTACCGGGTGACTTCATCAATGTAGAAACAGGAGAATGGACCAATAACTGGTCCTACTTACAAGCGGGTATGGATTCGTACTACGAATACCTTTTGAAGAGCAGCTTACTTTTTCCCGATCCTGAAATTGAAGAAATTTGGGCTTTCAGCCTTGAAAAGATCAACCAATATTACGCTGAAACATACAAGGGTAAACAGTTTTATGCCTGCGTCAATATGCATACTGGCGAAATCGTAAAAAGATCAATGTCATTGTATGATGCGTTTTTCCCCGCAGTACAGGCCTTGCATGGCGATTTGAAAAGTGCTGAAAGCAATATGGCAACATGGGATTGGCTTTGGGATAAATATGGACTTTTGCCCACTCGCTATCTGTATGAAGCTGATTCAATCGAGTATGCAAATTCTGAACTCAACCCAGAAATCATCGAATCAGCTTACTACCTGAATCAAATAACTGGCAAGCCCGAGTATTTAGAAATGATTTACAAGTATTGGGGAGACATCAACGATTGTTGCAGAAATGATGTGGCCTACAACGCTATTGAAGACGTGCGCACCATGCAAGCCAAAGATTACCTCGCTTCCTATTTCTATGCAGAAACGCTCAAGTATTTCTATTTAGCAGTGGTAGATAAAAACACTTTCGACTTCAATAATCATATTTTCAATACTGAAGCCCACCCATTCAAAAAAAGTAATTTTGATCGAGAAAAAGCTAAAATTTATTTAGGAATAGAGTAACAAGAGCTTAGAGCAACTGCTTCACATTCTCTGGAGGCCTGCCTAAAACAGCCTTATCTCCTTTTACAACAATCGGTCTTTCAATGAGCTTTGGGTGGTTAACCAAGGCGTTAATCCATTCTTCCTCTGTCAGGTTTTTGCCTTTGTAGACCTCTTTATAGATCTGCTCGGACTTTCGCAGAAGTGCCTCTGCTGTGATCCCTAATTTTTGAAGGAGCGATTTAAGTTCACCAGCAGTAGGCACCTGATTCAAATAGTCAATAATGACATGTTCAGCACTACTTTCTTGAATCAGTTGTAGCGTTTGTCTGCTCTTTTGGCATCGGGGATTATGATAGATTTTCAACATTCTTATTTAATTTCTGGGTCAAAGATGATAAGTTTTGAATTTTCTTATAAACTTGGAAGTATAATTTAAGCGCATGGAACGAATAAAGTTTAGTGATCAAGTAGATGTATCGAGAATAGTACATGGCGTTTGGCGACTTTCTGAGTGGAGCATGTCGAAACAGGACATCATAGGTTTAGTCGAACATTGTTTATCACTTGGAATTGACACCTTCGATCATGCCGATATTTATGGAAATTACACTTGCGAGGGTCTTTTTGGAGAAGCCCTATCTAGCCAACCCGCGCTGAACAATCAACTGAAAATCGTAACCAAATGTGGTATTAACTTACTTTCTGACAAAAAGCCAGAGCACTACATAAAACATTACAATACTAGCTACGACCACATTATAGCCTCCGCTGAGAATTCCCTGCGTTTACTCAGACGAGAGACGCTTGATGTATTATTAATCCATCGACCTGATCCATACATGGACCCTGAAGAAACTGCTCGTGCTTTTTCGGATTTACGACAAAGTGGAAAAGTGAAGGAATTTGGAGTTTCTAACTTTACGCCATCTCAATATTCCATGTTGGCATCTTATTTAGATTTCCATATGGTCACAAATCAGGTAGAACTCTCTCCTATGACTTTGGACAACTTCGAAAATGGCGTAACGGATCAGTGTTTAGAATTAAGAATTTCTCCAATGGCTTGGTCCCCTTTAGGCGGTGGCTCCATCTTTTCAGCACAAACACATAGGATTCTGACCATTAAAAATATTCTTCACAGAATTGCCGACCAACATGATGCCTCCATTGATCAAATCATGTACGCTTGGATATTGGCACACCCTTGTAAAATAATCCCTATGGTGGGTACAGGGAAATTAGAACGGATTACAAAGGCTGCAGAAGCCTTTAAAATCCAGCTCTCTAGGCAACAATGGTTCGAGATTTGGGTAGCAGGCCAAGGCGTCAGCGTTCCATAATAGGCTTGACCTTATCGGATTTTATCGAATGGAATTACAAAGCAAAGTTTAAAAGCCCTAAGGCACAGAAAAACAAAATGAATATTGACATAAGATACCCCATTGGTAAATTCATTGCCCCAGAAATCATTACGATTGAAATGGTCAAAGAAGCGATAACAGATATAGCGTCAACCGCAGAAAGGTTAAGAGCTGCTATAAATGGAATGTCTGAAGAGCAACTCTCCACTCCCTATCGACCTGACGGCTGGACGGTTCGACAAGTGATTCACCATATGGCAGACAGTCATATGCACGCCTACATTCGCTTTCACTGGACTCTGACAGAAGACAGCCCGAAAATTAAAGCTTATGATGAAAAAAGCTGGGCAGCACTCCCCTACCAGAATGAGGTAAGCATGAAGACCTCAATTAGTCTATTGAGCAGTTTACATGAGCGTTGGGTTGTTTTACTCAAAACATTAGAAGAAACAGAATTCAACAAGCATTACATACATCCGGTAGGTGATAAAATCTACGTTTTAAGAAATGTAGCCCTGCTTTATGCCTGGCATGGAAATCACCACATTGCACACATTACTTCGTTGAAAGAAAGGATGGACTGGTAAACAAAAATCCAACTTTCGTACCAGCGATTATCAGATCGAATCAAATAGATTTAGTGAAATATGATGACTCACTCCTTTGCAAGAGTTCTATAATAGATTGGAGAAGTTGAATTCTTTACCATAGAAGTAACAATGAAATGCGGCTTCTTTCCCTGAGTGAGCGAAGGGTCTAACGTTTAATTTAGTTCCTTCGCATTACTCAGGATAGAAAACGATAAAACATTTATTTGATGATATTTAAATAGTTGAACACTAAAAGAGCAACCCAATATCAAAGTTTCAATTCCATGAGTAATCAAGAAAAACCTAAATACGGTACCATAGGCTGGATAGACCTTACCGTGCCCGATGCAGTTGAGCTTAAAGACTTTTACGCAGATGTTACGGGCTGGCAACCAGAACCCTTGAGTATGGGAGATTATGATGACTTCGTAATGTCGGCTGATGGCGAGGCCAAAGCGGGAGTCTGCCACAAAAAAGGCCAGAATAGCGATATTCCTTCACAATGGATGATCTATATTAATGTAGAAGACCTTGATAAAAGCATGGCTGCTTGTACTTCAAGAGGAGGCAAAATCATCTCTCCAATTAAAGGGATGGGCAATATGGGGCGATATTGTTTTATCGAAGATCCAGCAGGTGCGGTTTGCGCACTTTTCGAACCTAAAGTAGACTAATCCAAATTTCAAATTTCTTCGTAAGTTTGGCTAACAACCTCAACACATGAAAACCATATTTTCGCTTTTACTTATTTTCTTAGGCCTTGACCATCCTAAAGAGTTTGGATTTGAAACCTGTGCTCAAGACGATCAATACAACTGCGCAGCGAATATGCTTTCTATGAACTATAAACTCTGCATGGATTTTTCAGAAGTTTCTGGAAGAATGTATAAGGCGTTTCTACTCGATCAAAAGAATCAATATGGAGCCAACTCAGAGGAATTTCAATCGAATTTACCCGACTGGGTACTTTGGGAGCAAGTCTACTCTGGTCTGAAATCGGATAAAATTGAGCAACTCTTTTTTGAGACTACTACTTTTGCACTAGCGCCTGTTGTAGCGGTTACTTACGAACAAGCAGAGTATTTTGTAAAGTGGCGCACAGAAGCCTTCAAAAAAGACCTCGCTAAAATGAACAAACGAGATAGAGCCCTTTTTCCAGAAGAGTTTGAGTTTCGATTGCCTACTGCCGCAGAGTGGTCGCGCATTCGCTTCATGACACAAAAAAAAGGCATGCTCAAGGCGGTTGCGCAAAAGTCTGCTGAATTCAATGATGAGTTCGACTTAAAGAAAAATAAAATTTTATTGAAAGGTGCTAAAATCAGTCCTGTTTTTAGCGGAATGGATGAAAAACTGGGCATGTTCCAACTCCATGGTAACGTTTCGGAAATTACTGCACGAAAAGGAACGGCCGTTGGCGGTAACTGGACGTTGAGTAATAATGAGGTCGACTTCTATAAAGAAATAACATACGAAGGCGCTCAAGCTTGGTTAGGTTTCCGATGTGTTTTTGAAATTATTAAGTAAGACTACAGAATCCCTGCAACTAAAAACCCAAAGTAAGTACCCACTCCTGTTCCTATAGAACCAGCAAGGATAGCAGGCAGTACAAGATCATTGCGATTAAAGCTTTTGGCAAGCGCCAATGCCGTTGAACCTCCACCAATATTGGCCTGTGAAGCAATGGCAACTATCGACCAATCTGATTTGAGAATCAAGGCCATCACAATCAAGAATATACCATGTACCAGAACGATCACTGTGGTGAACAATAAAATATCAAATGCGTTTTCACCCACTTCGATCAAGGCGTTAAACTCACAAAAGGCTCCAACAACAACCAAAAATAAATACACCGTAAACATACCGAGCATTTTGGCTCCTGGTATCTTCTTAATCAGATTGAGCTGGGCTAAGACTAAAGCAATTGTAGTCAAAATCAACACAGAAGGAATGTTAATCTGTTCAGCAATTAAGTTTGACACGAGCATAGCTGCTAAACCAATAAAGAGCATCAGGCCTAACCTCAATGGCCCTACGTGTTCGCGTTCGCTATAGTCATCGACAGATTTATGCTCTCCTTTCATGATCAGAGATTTATGCGGCTTAAGCTTCATCATAATGGCTGGTAGACTTAAGGTTACCAGCATCCAAACTGCGGTGACAATATTGTCAGCCACCACAATCCCCGTGTAAATAGCCCCTTCTCGCACCACGTCATAATGCAAAGCCACTGCATTAAAGTTGGCACTTCCCCCTATATAAGTGCCTGTCATCATGCCGGCAATGGCCGCATAATTTTCGCCAAATACAGCTTGGTAATCAATAAGCTGTAAGGAGATAAGTACGCCTAATCCAGTACCAATAGCACCTATAACAAAGGCCATTAACATCGGCAAACCCGCTTTCTTTAGTTCTTTCAGGTCGACACCAAGCAGCAGATAGAAGATGCTGGCTGGGGCCACGTAGCGAAAAATTGTATCATAGACTGGACTAGCATTTGAAGCAGAAGGAATCAATCCTGCATTCGCTAAAATAGCTCCCAAAATAATGATCAATAAAGAACCACTGATGTGCTTTAAAAAGGTATTTCTTGTAAGCCATTCACTCAGAAAAATGAGGCCACAAAGAACCGTAAGGATGTACAGTGGATTTTGAATCATGGGTTTAAATTAGAAAAATTATCCATACCTACCGAAAACGATAGGCGTAGCGCTCTGGACCAACCATTGTCCCATAAAATTCCGTCCCTGACAAATTCAAATACTTTTCCAAAGCGGACAAATCCTTGACTTTCCATTCTAGCTCTACTGCTTTATTGTCGGCATAGTTTTCCATCCCCCTTTTTTCATCAACCAAACCAATAAAGCCTGAAGCTGAAGTTTGATAAATCTTTGTCCAACCTTGGTCAGCCACCAATTGAAAACCTAAGTCTTCATTGTAAAATCGCTCTTGTCTCAACATATCTTGATGATAGGTCCAAGTGATTGAAGCATAAAAGCTCAACCCTTTTATCGTTGTTTCTACCTTAGGCGCTAAGGCCAACGCTGCCATGAAAAGCTCATTTTCTGGATGCTGCTTAAACTCTTCGAACTCTAATAAATATCCCTCGGGGTCAATGGCGACAAAACCATCGTGCGGGCCACCATCACTGGGCTTATACGTATATTTAATTTCAACACCTTCCTTTTGAACATGCGCATACCATGCTGGCAGCTGATCAGTTAGAAAGGCGATGGCGGTAGATTTGGCTTGTTTCGCTGGATGTTCTTCAGAGGTTGGATTGATTTTGATGAATACATTTTCACTGATCTGGAATTGATTCTCACTATCCTTTTCGAAGCCTAGAATGCGGGAATAGAAATCAATTGCCTTGGGTACATCTTCGTAATAGAAGTGTGTGGTTTGCTGCTCAATGCCAAAAGAAGCATAGCTCTTGTATTCTGAATTTGACATCAGCAAATTGTTGATTCCCAGAGCATCGTAACCCAATAACCGACCCAGTCGCCTTGCTAAATCCATTGTGTTAAGATTGGCTGTACTTGCATCCTTTTTTAGCTGCTCGTATTGCGTCAGCCTTGCAGCTTCCTTATAAATAATAAATACAGATTTACCTTCCGTACCTTCTTTTGGAAATAAAGAGGTCTCAGGAAACTCATTTTCTCGATAAATTTTTAGGCCTTGGCTTGTGGCAATTGTTTCAAATTGACTTTGCAGCGCATCGGCTTCGGTAGGAGCATAAGGAGGGCTCAAAGCAATAGGTTTGGCACCATTGGCCACCATTTCGCAATACACTTCGAACGAGGCTAAAACAACATCGTTATTGGAGTTGCAAGCGACAAAAAGTAAGCAGATGAAGATCGTTAGATATTTTTTCATGGGTTAAAAATAATAGAGATTATGTAATGTTACAGTCGTTAGCGGTGGAAAAGCTTTCTTACCTATAGAAACAAATGTAGATAGCACAGTCAGAATTTAGAACATTTCCAAGCTTAGCTCAGCACAAATTGCTTAATTTCCCCAATGAAAGCCCTTCAGCAACTCACCTTACTACTCATTACTGCTACACTCATTAGTTGCCAGAACAAAGAAGGCAATCAATTAAACCTGCTCTCTGAGGTATCTCCTGATATGGAAGGCGCTTGGATTAATATGGTTGTAGAAATACCCTCTGGCTCAACAGAAAAGTGGGAAGTCAATAAGAAATCTGGGGTGGTAGAAGCCGATAGCTTAGACGGAAAACCCCGAATCATTAATTATTTAGGCTACCCAGGGAATTATGGCTTTATCCCTCAGACATTGCTCCCTAAATCAGAAGGTGGTGATGGCGACCCACTAGATATTATTGCGATTGGCAATGCGGCACCAAGGGGCTCCATTTTACGCTGCAAAATTATTGGGGTGCTAAAGCTAATCGACACTGGTGAAATGGATGATAAACTTATCGCGATTGCTGAAAATTCTACCCTTCAAGACATCACTACCATTGAAGAATTAAAAGCTTCGTACCCTGGTATGCTAGTCATTATCGAAACATGGTTTACCAACTACAAAGGA
>JBLIES010000092.1:0-14056 GCA_047633135.1 Roseivirga sp. | reverse complement strand
TAACTGACGGACAAAGGCTGATAGATATTATACAGTCTATTTGGGTCTTTGGTGTCTACTGCAAGCTCTTGGAAATAGAAAGGCCTGTTATTGGTGAACCTCGGGTTGTCGTTGATCATTTTCCAACGCTGTCCACCGTCATCGCTCCTATAGAGCGCGTTTGTCTCTGCCTCAACTTTGGCATACATACGATCAGGGTTACTTTGTGCAATTGCCAAACCGATTCGTCCTAAGTCACCTGCGGGCAGCCCTTCTGCTTCTCCCAACTGTTTCCAATTTTCACCAGCATCATAAGTGACGTAAAGGCCTGAACCCTGTCCTCCCGAAGTGAAGTAGAAAGGTGTTCTTTTGTGTTGGTATAAGGCAGCAAAAAGTTTATTTGGATTTTCAGGGTCCATCACTAAATCGGCAATACCAGATTGGTCATTACTGTATAGAATCTTCTTCCATGTCGCCCCACCATCTGTCGTTTTGTAAAGACCTCTATCACTATTGGCCGTAAATGGATCGCCTAAAGCACCCACATAAACCGTATTGCCATCACGAGGGTCAACAATAATGCGGTGAATGGTTTTGGTGGCTTCGAGCCCCATGTGTTGCCATGTTTTTCCTCCATCAATACTTTTGAAAACACCCATCCCCAAATTCATTGAGTTGCGAGGGTTGCCCTCACCTGTACCGACCCATAATACACTTGGGTTACTTTGATCGATGGCCAATGCACCAATGTTCTGCGTAGGTTGGTCATCAAATATTGGAGACCAAGCAGTTCCACCGTTTTCAGACTTCCAAACTCCACCAGAGGCGGCTCCAACATACATGATTTTAGGATTTCTAACCTCCACCCCGATCGTTGTGATTCTACCACTCATATTGGCAGGCCCAACGTTTCTGATGTTTAGGTTTTCAATTTTAGATAAATCAAGTTGCTGGGCACAAACGACTGTTTGCAGGACTAATAAAGTAAGAAGTGTCAAGGATCTGATGCGCATAATGGTTTTTAGTCTAGAGTCGGAAGATAACCGATCTGAAACAATAATTAAATCCACAAGCCATACTTTATATCTAATAACGTATTTCATGCTGACTAGCATTGCGTTGGCTGAGGCTTTGGCAGATGGCAAGCGAGGGGAATAATGCTAGATCGCTCCTAAAGGGCTTTAATAAACCGGTGCAAAGGTGGAATGGGTTGTAACCTATTCATAGTTCGCCCCGATGGGGCTTTTACGTGCAAAAACGGTATGCTGGTATTGGTTCTAAGTGGGCGCAGACCTTTTCTACATGTATGGCAATGTTGGAGTTCCCCCTCATCAAACTAACTCAGGTGGATTATGTAGCATATCATTGATAGCTCAGGAGTCCTTTCGTAAACTCAAAGCAAGGAGCAACTATAATCTCGTTGGCTATGCGCAACAAGCTTTAATTGATATTTTTCATAACGTTACTTTTTATGTAACAGTGTTTCGGGACTAATCAGCTTGACCCTAAAAAAAGGCAACCCATTTAAGGATTCCCTTTTTCTCAACGCTAAATAAATTCTTTTTAGGCCTTATGCTCCGCGCCTAATTCTCGATCAAACAAATATAAACTTGCAGTATCTGAACCCATCATTTCTAACTTGTCAATAATTGAACGAGCTAACTGTTCCTCTTCCATTTGCTCTGACATATACCATTGAATAAAGTTATTGGTCATGTGGTCTTCTTCCTTCAGGCAATTGGTGATAATATTACTAATCGCTTTTGTCACCAAAATCTCGTGTTCCAAAATACTTTCAAATACCTCCTTTAGACTACTAAAGTTTTTTACTGGCGCTTCAAGAGCAGGAACAGTAGCTTGACTTCCTCTTTCGTTGAGAAATTTAATAAGTTTCAACATATGCTCCCGTTCTTCGTCAGAATGAACGTACAAAAATTCAGCTGAGCCACTATATCCTTTCACATCGGCCCAAGAAGCCATGGCTAAATAGGTCTGAGAGGAGGAAGCCTCCTTTTTCACCTGGTCTTGTAATAGTTGTTCTATATTCTTAGTTAACATATTTTTCGATTTTTAATAAGTACTCAAACTTAGCAGAATTTGGTCTGGAGCAATATTAAAATCGACATAAACTAGACCAATTTAGAATGATTATAAAGATTTAACAGCATAAAACGAATAGTCGTGAAATATGAATTAACCTTGGGCTATTCTTCCACCCTTATCGGTTAAATCAAGAAGCTAACGAATGACTATTTCCTCCATTATCAGGCGCATTAAAGTTTGCACTGTTCCAGGTTTTCAAAATCTTCTACCGCTTACGGACTAAAGGATTTCTTTCGTGTCTTCGGGCTTTTTATTTAGAAGCGGGGAATAACGCAAGGTTGCCCCTACAGGGCTTTAATAAAACTGTGCTCATGTGGAATGGGTTGTAATCTCTTAATAGTTCGCCCCGATGGAGCTTTTACGTGCAAAAACGCTATGCTGGTATTGATTTTTAGTGGGCACAAACCTAAACCTTCATGAATTTATATCGTACACGACATAAGCGTACACGATTACACTAATGCAACAACGAAAACCGTGAAAATAACGCTGGTACAAAACATATTATGCGTGATGCTCGCTTTCCATGGTTTGTTGGTTCATTGAAAAGCTTTGAAAATGTTTAAATCTCAAAAATCTACTGCTGATGGATGATTCACAACTAAAACTTGACTATCAAATTTGCTTTCCTATCTACTCCACTTCGAGACTGATTACAAAAGCATACAAACCCTTTCTAGATAAAATGGGCTTGACTTATCCACAGTATTTGGTGCTAATGGTTTTGTGGGAAGATGATGAACTATCAGTTAATAAAATCACAGAACGTTTAATGCTAAATACCAATACGATATCTCCGCTACTCAAACGGATGGAGAAAATGGAGCTCTTAAACCGTAATCGTTCCAGTAAAGATGAGCGCAGTGTCACTGTAAAACTCACAGAAAAAGGAAAGCAACTAAAGAGTGAGGCCAGGCCAATCCCTGAAAAGCTGCTTGGCGCACTGCTTACTGAAAATATCGAGCTATCTGATGTCATGCAGTTGAAAGAAATGCTCAGCGAATGGATCAAGATACTCTCGAATAAGAATGAGAATAAAGGGGGAGCGAAACCCATTCAAGAACAAGATTAAAAACAGAAAAAAGCACGAGCTCAGCTCGGGCGAATTAATTGAAATATAATAAAAAACGAAAGATGAAAGCACTACAAATAGTAAAATACGGTGAATTGAAAGACGGGTTATCCTTCAACGAAACCGCAAGACCTTCAGTGAATGCGAAGGATATTCTTATTGAAACCAAAGCAGCAGCCCTCAACCCTATCGATTACAAATTGGTAAGTGGTGGCTTCCACGAGATGCTACCCTTAGACTTGCCCGTTACCATCGGTTTTGATGTAAGTGGAGTGGTTGTAGAAAAAGGTTCAGAAGTCACAAACTTTGAAATAGGCGATAAGGTCTATACGCGTGTCCCTCAGAATCAAATGGGAACAGTAGCAGAGTATGTTGCTGTAGACAGTTCAGTGGTTTCAAAAAAACCAGAGAATATTTCGTTTGAAGAAGCCGCTAGTCTGCCTTTAATTGGTCTTACTGCAATGCAAGCATTGCAGCGCGTTGGTCTGAAAGCAGGTGACAATGTACTGATTCATGCTGGTTCTGGCGGAGTAGGTAGCTTTGCAATTCAATATGCCAAAGCGAAAGGAGCCTATGTATACACTACCACCAGCACGAACAATGTAGCATGGGTAAAAGCAATTGGCGCTGATCGTGTGATCGACTATAAAAAAGAAGACTACAAATCCATCGTTTCGGAACTAGATATTGTGTTTGACACACTTGGGGGCGATTATACGACTGAAGCATTTCAGGTCATTAAAGTGGGTGGCAAAGTAACTAGTATCTCCAGTATTCTCGATGAAGAAACTGCAGGAATAATGGGTATAGAAGGTTATCAAATGCCTGAAGACTTCTCTAAACTGATTACAGAAAAATCGGCCACTTATAAATTCACTTGGATTCAGCCAAATAGCGAGCAACTTGATGAAATCTCTGGCATGGTGAAAGAAGGTAAAATCAAACCTATCATCGATAAGGTCTATGCTTTCGGAGATGGTATTGAAGCTTACTTATACTTAGCCACAGGAAGAGCTAAAGGAAAGGTAATTATAAATTTACCCTAAGTAGTTTAAAGGGTTAGACCAAATTGTTGATTTCAATTAAATGAAAATAATATGACTAACGAAAAACAAAACATTTTGATAGCCGGTGCGAACGGCACCACGGGTAGAATTATTGTTGATTTATTAAAAGATTCAGACATCTACAGGCCTATCGCCATGGTTCGCAAAGAAGAACAAAAAGAGACCTTCGTTAAGAACCAAATTGCTACGGTTTTAGCTGATTTAGAAAAGGACTTGAGCCATGCGGTAACTAAAGTAGACAAAGTAATTTTTGCCGCAGGTTCTGGTGGAAAAAAAGTAATTGAAGTAGATCAAGAAGGAGTAAAAAGATTAACAGATGCTGCTAAAAGTGCAGGAATCGCAAAGTTTATAATGCTCAGCTCAATGGGGGCAGACAACCCTTCGGCAAGTGGTGACCTTGAAGCTTATATGAAGGCAAAACAAAATGCCGATGACCACTTGCGCGCCAGTGGTTTAGAGTACAGTATTGTAAGGCCTGGTGCGCTAACAAATGAAGAAGGCACAGGCAAAATTCAACTTGCAGAAAAGTTAAACACTCAGGGCACTATCTCCAGAACAGATGTCGCCAGAACCCTCATTGAAGTCTTGAAAGATGGCGTAATGCAAAACCAGACTTTCGAAATACTAGCGGGAGAAACCGCTATTGAAAAAGCAGTGATTCAGTAATAAAAATAACCCTTAAATATTCAATTATGAAAGCAATGTATACAGCAGAAGCAACTGCAACAGGTGGTCGAAATGGCCACGTAAAAAGTGATAATGAGATTTTAGACCTCCAAGTAAGAATGCCTAAAGCATTGGGCGGAGCCAATGACGATTATGCAAATCCTGAAATGCTTTTTGCAGCAGGATATTCAGCTTGTTTCGATAGCGCTCTAAGCTTAGTCATTAAAAAAGACAAAATCAAGACAGGAGAGACAAGCGTCAATGCGAAAATAAGCATCGGGCAAATTGAAAACGGTGGTTTTGGTTTAGCAGCAGAATTGGTGGTAAATATCCCAGAAGTAAGTTTAGAACAAGCACAGGAATTGGCAGAAAAAGCACATCAGGTATGTCCTTACTCTAACGCCACACGTGGCAATATAGAAGTGAAGTTAACGGTCACCAATGATTAAATACTTGAGAATCTTTTTTTGAATTCTTTTCAATGGAGACAAAAAAATGGTAATTAAAATAACTTCTAAAACAGCAAACCATCATGAGTAAAACGAATTATCCTAAATCATTTTCCCACATAGGGATTACGGTGCCTGATATTCATAAAGCAGTCCAATTCTACAGAGAAGTGATGGGATGGTATGTAATTATGGAACCTTCTACAGTCAAAAAGGAAAAGGAAACGGCCATAGGCCAGATGTGCATAGACGTTTTTGGCGATGACTGGGAAACATTCGAAATCGCTCATATGTCCACCTCTGATAGCATTGGAATTGAGTTGTTTTCATTTCCTCATGGCAAAAAAGAAGCGCCTGCGTTCAACCCCTTTAATACTGGATTATTCCATTTCTGTGTACAAGATCCGGATATTGAAGCGCTCACAAATAAAATTGTTGAGCATGGGGGGAAACAGCGCATGCCGATACGGGAATACTACCCTAAGGATAAACCATTCAAGATGGTGTATGTAGAAGATCCTTTCGGCATTGTTTTCGAAATCTATACCCATAGCTATGAATTGACTTATTCTTCTGGGGCTTACTCAGAGTAATACAATAGATGGAAAAATGCAACAATGGCGGCTCGGGTGATATCCTGAGCCGTTTTTGTTTCCATTGGTCAGATCAATCATGATGTCCATCCTAAATAGGAAGGGGTGAAATAAGACAATAAAAATGCCTATGCTTAGAAATCCATTGTCGTAGGTTTCCCAAACCTCTAACCCTCTTATCCACCAAGGAATCTATCTTTGGGCTACCGCATTTGGCCTCAAAATTCATGCTACGCAAATATTAGAGTTCTTATCCGCTACTCTTGAAGTTTTTAAGCAGTTTCACTTACTTTATCTCGTCAATGCTGAATTGTTTAAAGTTTAGTTTTACATTTCCACTCCAATTAACACATACCATATGGCCTCAGGTTTTTTTGCTCTATTCGATGACATTGCAGTTCTTATGGATGATGTCGCTGTAATGACTAAAGTAGCAACAAAAAAAACCGCAGGTCTTCTTGCTGATGATTTGGCTGTCAATGCCGAAAAAGCTTCGGGCTTTGTTTCAACGAGAGAGTTACCCGTGTTATGGAAAATAACCAAGGGGTCCTTTCTCAATAAATTAATCATTCTTCCGATTGCCTTCCTCTTAAGTGCTTATTTTCCTGCCGCTATTGTACCCATACTGTTAGTAGGCGGCATGTACTTGGCCTTCGAGGGTGCTGAGAAAATATATGAGTATCTTTTTCATAAAAGTCATGCCAAGCAGGGTATTGACATCACGAAAATGACTGCCGTTGAATTATCAGAGCACGAACGTAAAAAAATAAAATCTGCTATAATCGTGGATTTCATCTTGTCGGTGGAAATTGTAATCATTGCACTAGGCGCAGTGATTGAAGAACCCCTCAATATACAGATCGTGGTGGTCACCATAGTGGCCATATTAGCCACCATTGGGGTTTATGGTCTTGTTGCTTTGTTAGTGAGAATGGACGACTTGGGGTATAAACTCATTGCCGCCAGTGACAATAAAACTAGTATTTCGAAAAGTATAGGCAAAGGCTTGGTAAAGACATTGCCTATTTTAATTAGAGTTTTGGCGGTAGTAGGAACAATTGCGATGATTTTGGTTGGAGGAGGAATATTTGTTCACAACATTGACTTTATACATGAACTAATGCACATTAAGCCAGCAATATTGGGTGAGTTTATTGTTGGTTTAATTGTAGGGATTGCCTGCCTGCTCCTTTATAAAATTTTTCGAAAAGTAGTCAAAAAGAATGTGTAGTCAAGTAACGACAATCAGTGCAGTGGATAATACCGCTACTCAATAGTTAGCGTATTTCTGCAACAAGCGGGGCATTCACTACTATTCTCCAGAACATTGAACCTCTTAGACACTGCCTGACCGAAATTGAGCGAATCAATGTTCTTTATCAGCTACCTACTGACAAATCACGCTTAAACCAGCCCATATAATCAAATATAACCCCTGCCATGACTTGCTAGAATAGTCCATAGCATTCTTCCCTATTTTATTGCCTTGCTCAGAAGCCCAGGCGATGAATTCTATTCCCAGCTTTTTACCTCACACTGATTACGGCATTGGTGAATAGTTAAGCTCACTGTTCAAATTCCCCCAAGCGAAAAATAATCAACCTTATTTTAGAAAAACCGTAATCACTTTGAGAAATCTACATACAATGAGATCCATAAAGTCAACTGTTCTAGCCACTATAGTATTAATTTGTCTATCTATTCCTCTGACGGCTCAGGAGGATACAGGCACAGAAACACTATTCGATCAAAAGGATATGTTCAAAAACATAGGCTTTGTTTTTGCCCCGAGTTACTCGATCACCTCAATAGATGGTTACTCTACATCTATCTTATCACTCCGCGGTGGAGTTATATTGAACAAGAAGTTTACCGTTGGCAGTTTCTATAACTTTTCATTAAATGATATCAGACCAAACAGCGAGACCGTGCCTGGAATACACATGGATTATCAAGCGGGTGGTGGTTATATTGAATACACAATCTATTCTGACAAATTGATACACTTTACCTTCCCTCTATTTATTGGTGGCGGAGAGGTCGGCATGGACAATGAAGTTGGGAATTTAGCCTTGGGCGAACAAAGATTTTTTATGGTAGAACCTTCTGCTATGGCCGAAATTAATCTCAACAAGTTTGTACGGTTCAACTTAGGCGCGGGCTATAGAATAGTGAATGAAATGAATTATCGTAATATAAATCAATCAGACATTTCAGGTTTTTCGGGTTATATAGGAATTAAAATTGGGCTTTTTAAATAGAGACAAACCATTGATGTAAACAAGCGCATCAGCTTTGAAAAGTAGACAAAAAGAGTCTTACCCCTGAAAACCAATCTAACCAAAGCGGAAAAAGTAGCGCTTCTTCCACATGATCGGAAGAAGCCTAAAAACCAGCACATACCCTCCCTCCAAAACCCCAGAGGAAAAGTAAAAATAGACAAACCTATTGCGCAGTAATCAGCCACAGCACTGTTTTCTCCCCTTGTTGGATTTCTTCTCCAACAAGCCGCTTAACTTCATTATTTCTATTGCAATAAGAAAACTTCATGTAGTATAAACGTCATAACGCGCCCGCTTACTGCAGGCAAGACACCACTAGCGCATAAGTTAAGGAGCCAAAAATTATTGGAGTACTCAGAAACATCATTTTTTGTGGTGCCTAGCTTTCAAATATTAAGGCATTTATTAGCTGGAGAGATCCAAGACTTTAGGTTTTAATTAATCATCGTTGGGCCGTTAGACAATAAAAAGAGCAGGATAGCATAAAAGTATGCCTACAAAAAGACCTTCAGTATTATGCTGGCACGCCACCCACTTCAACAAGGTACTAGCCCCGATGGGACTGGGGACAGGACTACCGCGCAAACTATCACTCCTCTTCCTAAAGGAGCGATAAAAAACGGTCAAACCGCCCCTACTAAAAACACCATGTTGACAAGCAGAAAGTAGATTAGTTCCATCCCTTTTCATAACTTCCTGAGCAAATAATACTTACCATTTACCCAACTTTGTTAGCGCTCTTTACCATCAAGCTCCCAAGGAATTGCACTCTCGGGAAGCTTGGCAATAAAGAACAGATGGCTATTGAGTATTAAAAAAAACAGCTGCTTTCAGAAGCTTCTTCAGAACTATTCATTTTCTTGCAAACACTGTGACAAACCTACAGTTTACTCCTTAATTAAGATTTCTAAAGGTGACTCAAATCAATCTAGTCTGGCTTAAAAGAGACTTGCGAATGCGAGATCATGAACCCATGCAATCGGCAGAAAAAGCGGGACTCCCCTATTTGATCATTTATCTTTTTGAACCTTCATTAATCTCTCTTCCAGACACCTCAATGCGTCACCTACAGTTTGTCTACCAATCCGTATTGGTCATGAATACAGCGCTTGAGAAGCACCAAAGAAAGGTTAATATTTTCCATTCTGAATTTGAAACTGCCCTTGATTTCATAAGACAGCAGTATGACGTCCAGCAAATCTTTAGTTACCAAGAGAGTGGCGTGGAAATGACGTGGAAGCGAGATAAAAAGGTGAAGCGGCTGTGCAATGAAAATGGCATTGCGTGGCGACAGTTTCAACGAGACGGAATCCAGAGGGGAATTCATAACCGCATTGGCTGGGACAAAAGCTGGTATGTAAAAATGAGTGAGCCTATCATTCAAAATACTTATAGCAAGAATGAACTTCCAGCGTTAAAACATCCCCTTGGGTTAGAAAAAGCGTTTCAATCCAAACTTGAACAATATTCAAATGTATTTCAACCGGCTGGAGAAGTCAATGCTTGGAAATACCTTAGGTCATTTGCCGATCAACGAGGCGCCAAATACAGCTACCATATCTCTAAACCTACCGAGAGCAGGAAATCGTGCGGTCGTATCTCGCCCTACCTTTCTTGGGGCAACCTCAGCATTAAGCAAGCTTATCAATACATTAAGAGTCATGAGAACTTCAATAAGCACAAACGATCCTTCAGTGGATTACTGACACGACTAAAATGGCACTGTCATTTCATTCAAAAATTTGAAGTGGAATGTGAGTACGAGCACACTTGCATCAACCGTGGTTATGAGCTACTAGAAAGAAACGACAGCCCCGACTTGCTTACTGCTTGGAAGGAAGGAAGAACAGGCTATCCCTTAATCGATGCTAATATGCGCTGTGTAATGGCCACTGGTTGGATCAACTTCCGAATGAGGGCCATGCTGGTTTCATTTCTTTGCTATAACCTAGATCAAGATTGGAGAAAAGGAGTTTACCACCTGGCCAATCAGTTTTTAGATTATGAGCCTGGGATTCATTATCCGCAATTTCAGATGCAAGCAGGCACCACAGGGGTTAATACGATTAGAATGTACAACCCTGTGAAGCAATCTACGGACCATGATCCTGAAGGAATATTCATTAAAAAATGGGTGCCAGAATTAACGGAGGTACTTACAATCCATATCCATGAGCCATGGAAAATGACAGCATTAGATCAATCTTTCTGCGGTGTAAAAATTGGCGAAGACTATCCTAATGCAATCATCAACCTCGAAGAAAGTGGTAAAGTGGCTCGGAATAAAATTTGGGGGCATAGAACAAATGATGCTGTAAAAACAGAGAGCAAAAGAATCATCGCTACGCATACCAGAAACTCATAGCGACTAAGGCGGAAAGAATCCGACTAATCAATTTCTTTACGCTAGATTTAATTTTAGGATTACTCATTTGATTATCAATGCAATGACTATCCAAGAAGAACGTTTTGTCACCATCTGCAAAGTGGATGAGTAAACTACTCCTAAAAGCCCTCGCATTAATTGGAATTCGAGCTTTACTAAAACTGAAGGAAAGAAATCAAACCATTCTTCTTATGGCTGACTTTAGTAAAAAAAGTAGGAGCGAAATTAAGCTCCTGCTGTGCTCCTATAGTAAGCTTCATAAAGGTTTTTAATTACGGCTCTTGAACTTCTTCTTCTACCCTTTTTAAATCTGGCGCCTTCTCTGCAAATTCTTCTAGCACCTTGAAGAAGTTAAGGATATCATCCTTCTCATTATTCGCGTTAATGGTCACCAATCGAACGAAAGTATCTTCCTTAAACGCTCCAAATCCTACTACGGTAATTTGATTTTCGTACAGCGCTGTGCAAAGTGCCGTAGGGTCAATGTTTTTATAATTAAAACAGATAGAGATTGAATCGTCATAACTGTAAAGTTTGTAATCCGGATTGCCTCTAATGTAATCACGGGCCACAGCTGCCAAATCAAACTGCTGATCTACAATTTGCTCTAAACCTGTGGTCCCGACAGACTTCCAAAGTGTCCAGAATTTTAACGCATCATTTCTTCTCCCGCACTGAAAAGAAGTTTTGCCTAAGTTGAAATCGTCACCATCGGTCTGGTAGAGGTAATCAGCATCATTACTAAATGAATCATGTAAGTGCTTTTTATCTTTTACTAAAATGATAGAACAGGTCAATGGTGTTCCCAACATTTTGTGCGCATTATAGCAGAATGAATCAGAGCGTTCTATTCCGTTAACAAGGTATTTATACTTCTCACTAAAAATAACACTGCCACAGTAGGCGCCATCTACATGAAGCCAAATTCCATATTTTTCAGTAATGTCGGCAATTGGATCAATTGGATCGAAAGCACCCATCACGGTCGTTCCTGCTGTTGCCGTTACAAAGGTTGGAATTAGCCCTTCACTTAAATCTTGAATGACTTGCGCTTCTAATTTTGCTGGAAGCATTAGCCCCTCTGAGTCTGATTCAATGTAACGGATATTGTTCTTTCCAATTCCTGCAAAACTTGCATTCTTCGCATTGGAATAATGGCATTCCTTTGAGGCATAAATGACCATTGGTTTCGACATGCCATTCAATCGGCAATTAGAGTCTTTGGCGTCACGTGCCATTATCAAGGCCATGTAATTACTCATTGATCCTCCCGCAGGAAAAGTACCATTGCTTTGAGCGCCATAACCAATCATATTGCACGATTGTCTTATAATTTCCTGCTCAATCCCCACTTGTGGGCCCGCTACTTTGTAGGTGTACATGCTGTTGTTCAGCATCACAGCGAGTAGATCACCTAAAACCGCTTTGCTTTGTCTACCACCAAAAAGTTGATTGAAGAACAAATTTGTCGCTGTTTTCGGAGTGGTCACCAGCATGTCTTTCAATACCGACTTAAACTCCTGGTCTACCATGGCAGATGCCGTGAGTGAAATATCTACAGCATCGTAAAGCTTATTTGACTCGATGCGATCCGCTACTGGATGCTGCTCTTCCTCATTGATTAAGACTTCGACTAATTCGTTGAATAGCGCTAAATCCTTACTAATATCAGACATGTGTTTTTTATTTTTTAAAGTTGGCCATCATTTCTGACACCGTGTTATACTCCAATTCCTTCTCTATAAACTTTCCTGCATCCTCATCAAACAATCGGCAGTTACGGATTGGTTTTGCATATAAATGAAGTGACATACTTCGTTCATCAGACAGGTTCTCCAAGCGATGGCAACCCATAAAGTCGATCATATAAGAAATATCACCAGCTGTCGAGATCATCGATTTAACCTGATGAAGTTCATCGGCCTCATCTACTTTATAAATCGTTTCTCTAAACTCCCCATGAATAATTTTCACCCAACATTCTTCGCCTCCATGGTCATGGATGGGCGTTACTTGTCCCTTCTCCCAACAAAGCAGTATCAATTCGAATTTTTCGTTTTCTACAATACAGTTTCGGGTATAACAATCCTCTGACCATGAGCAGCAGGCCTCAAAAGCACTACTTGATAGGTGGGTTGAATGAATGATGTCGTTATAATTTACCTTCTCTTGTTTAGAGAGTGCAATGACTAATTCATTTAATGTTTGATATGTGATGTGTTGCTCTTCCTTAGAAATCAAAACAGTTTATCTTCTTTTTTCTGTTCATTCGATGTACAAATCCAAGGCGATTCCCCAAATCCAACAAACGAATATGGTATCCATAATCCAATCGTTCTATATAGCTAAAGGTATCGATTTTAATGCTTTTTCGGGTCTTTTTCGAAAAATTTTAGCCAAAAACACTCTTTTATCTCGTGATTTATTCAGCATATTGCAATGTAGAACAAATTATTTAACGTGTTTTGAGGTTTCCAATACCAAACTAATTGCAAGCCAAGCACCAATTATACTCATCATCATGGAGCAAGATTTTTTAATAAAAATAGTCGTTCTAGCCCTTTACGTTGGGGTCCTATTTCTCATAGGAATTTTCGCTTCGCGAAGAGTGAAAGGAATGGGCGATTATTATGTCGGTGGAAAAAACATGGGTTTTTGGGCTGTGGCCTTCTCGGCAAGAGCAACTGGCGAATCGGGTTGGTTACTCATAGGACTCACTGGAATGGGCGCAATGGCTGGCTACTCGAGTTACTGGGTAGTGGTAGGAGAACTGCTTGGCGTCATTATTTCTTGGCAATTCATGGCCAAACGTTTCAAGAAAAGATCCGATAGTTACGGAGCGATGACCATTCCAGATTATCTCCAAAGTCATTTTAAATCGACCACCCATACGCTTCGCATTATTGCCGCCTCTGTGCTCGTCATCTTCATTGTTATTTATGTCGCTTCACAGATAGACGTAACAGGAGTCGCCTTCGAATCCATGCTAGGCATTGACTATAGAATAGGCGCATTAATCGGTTTCTTCATTGTGCTCACTTATATTTTTATTGGAGGCTTTGTGGCTGCGGTTTGGTCAGATTTATTCCAAGGACTGCTTATGTTTTTCGGTCTAGTTTTACTTCCTATCGTAGTTTGGTTTTCTATGGACCATGGCGCTGGAGTTACAGAAGGACTTAATGCAATAGATCCAACACTAACCCAAGTAATGGGACGGAGCCCAGACAAATGGATGAACCTTTTTACCATTTTAGGATTCTCCATGATCGGACTAGGCTTTCTTGGCTCACCCCAAGTGTATGTTCGGTTCATGTCGATTAAAAATGTAAAAGAAATAGACAAAGGAAAATGGGTAGCGGCTGTATTCACCCTGTTGACTGATGCTGCTGCGGTGACCATTGGAATTCTTGCTCGGATTTATTTCACAAAAGAAGGGCAAGACCCTGAAGCAATTCTTGG
>JBLIES010000091.1:0-14140 GCA_047633135.1 Roseivirga sp. | reverse complement strand
TTAGCTTCGAAAGAAAAACTGAGCAAGAACAAATTTTTGGTTTCTGATTTTACCCCCTCTTTTCAATTGGCTGCTGAACTCTTTTTTCAAGAAGAAATCAATCTTGAAAAACATATTCTTTGGGAGTAGGTTTGATATTTTGGTGAGTTAAGGTTGTCAAGTGCTTTAATCCTGCGCACCTTAGTCGGCTAAACCATACTTGTTTAAGAATTATATACTTTCTTTGCATTAAACTAGGGTAAAAAGAAGCGTGTACGCATTCATTTTCTTTCTCAATTTCATTCTTATCTACACCATTTTTGCGGTGTATGCCGAAAGAAAAATCTCAGCTTTCATTCAGGATAGGTATGGCCCTATGGAAACGGGACCTTATGGTTTGCTCCAAACAGTGGCCGACTTACTAAAGCTGCTTCAGAAAGAAGATATTGTACCGCTTGCTGCAGATCGGAAATTATTCAAACCCGCACCAGTCATACTCTTTGTTTCCGTTTTTGCTGGCTTTGCAGTCTTTCCACTTACCTCTGGTTTTGGTGGCTCAAATATAGAAACAGGAGTGTTTTATCTTTTGGCAATTGTCTCCTTAGACGTTGTTGGTATCCTGATGGCTGGTTGGGGGTCTAACAACAAATACGCCATTTTAGGAGCCGTGAGAGCTGTAGCTCAAATTATCTCTTACGAAATCCCATTGGGTTTGACTGTGGTCTGCGTCATTATGGTATCGCAATCGCTAAATCTCCAAGAAATTATTTATCAGCAGGGCATTTTTATCAATGATTTAGATCCCCAAGCTCAAAACTATCTTTTCGGTATCAAGGCTTTGGGCATTGAAACGACTGAAGTTGGCGGTTTCTTTACTTGGAATATTTTTAGAGTTCCTCTCTTTCTTATTGCTTACCCTATTTTCTTCATTGCCTCTTTGGCCGAAGCCAATAGAGCACCATTTGATATTCCGATCGCTGAATCAGAACTTGTGGCTGGTTTTCATGTTGAATACTCGGGGTTTAGGTGGTCTATGATTATGCTGTCAGAGTATGGAATGATGCTGCTGGTTTCGTTTCTTGGCGCAATGCTTTTCTTTGGGGGCTGGAACACTGCCTTGCCTAACATTGGAAGCCTTGCATTGGCCGATTGGACCAGTGGTGTACCAGGAACCTGGGGAGGGCATCTTTGGGGTGCTTTTTGGTTGATTTCGAAAGCTCTGCTTACTGTGGGTGTTCAAATTTGGATCAGGTGGACTTACCCAAGGTTAAGAATTGATCAGCTGATGAATTTGAGTTGGAAATACCTGACGCCAGCTGCAATTATTTTGGTTTTACTAAGTGCTTTGTGGAGATTGCTAATGATATGAGTAAGTACTGGAAAAATATTACCATTGCTACAAAAACCCTCAAAGAAGGGTTGAAAGTCACCTTTGAGCACATGAAGGATGCGACAACTCAACGTGACCCTTTGTATGTAGACGAAGAGAATTATTTCGAAAAGCAGAACGGGATTTTCACCACACAATACCCCAAGGAAGTAATTCCAGTACCTGATAATGGTCGATACAAACTTCATAATGAAATTGAAGATTGTATTGTTTGTGATAAGTGCGCAAAGGTTTGTCCTGTAGACTGTATTGATATTGAACCGGTACGTTCTGCAGAAGAGATTGGCAAGACCTCTGATGGCACTCCTAAGAGAATTTATGCGGCCAAGTTCGATATCGATATGTCGAAATGCTGCTTTTGTGGATTGTGCACCACGGTGTGCCCTACAGAATGCCTTACCATGACAAAGGAGTATGATTTCAGCGTTTTCAATGTTGAAGAACATAATTTCGAATTTGGGGAAATGACACCGCTTGAAATTCTTGAAAAGAAAAAGGCATTCGAAGAGTACACCCAAAAGAAGGAAGAAGAAAGGGCAAGGCTAGCGGCTACAATACAGCCAAAAGTGGCTACTAGTACCACGAATGTTGCTGAAAAACCTGCGGGTGTGAAGCCAGTATTCAGGCCAAAACCAATGGCAAGGCCAGTACCGAAACCAAGTACAGCCTCTGCAGAAAATGCTGCAACGCCAAAACCTAATGTGGTGATGCGTCCCCAAATTCAAGTGAAAAAAGCAGAGGATAAAACCGAAGCTACTTCCGAAGAAATACCTAAGGCTGCAAAACCAGAAAATGAAGCAATACCAAAAACGACTAAGCCAAAGGTGGTGATGCGTCCCCAAATTCAAGTCAAGAAAAAGGACAGTGATTCAAATGACAAAGCTGAATAGTTGATGGAAATAGCCAACATCATATTCTATGTTTTTATCGGTATCACCTTGATGTCTGCCCTGTTCATTATGCTTACAAAAAATATTTTGTATTCAGCATTTGCGCTGATTGCTACCTTTTTAGGCATGGCGGGCATCTTCATACTACTAGGGGCAGAATTCCTTGCCATAACTCAAATACTGGTTTATGTTGGGGGTATTCTGATTTTAATAGTATTCGGTATCATGCTCACCAATCGGGGCAAAAGTACTAAGGTAGATTCCGGGATTTATAATCAATTCTACGGAATCTTGATAGCAGCAGGCTTTTTCTACCTTTTAGCAAGAGGTATCAGTGCCGCTGATTTTGCTGGAATGGCCTGGATGACCAAGTCCGCTGCTGGGCCCTCAAGCACAAAACAAATTGGAATGACGGTCATGACTGACTATGTGCTGGTTTTCGAAGTGATCGGCATATTACTTTTAGTCGCTTTAATCGGTGCTGTGCGGATAGCGGGCCATACTAGAGAGGAGGTTGATCATGCCGATTGACGTTTTATTGTATTTGGGTGCAGCGCTATTCTGCATAGGATTGGCGGTTGTGGTGACTAGAAAAAATGCGATTGCAGTATTAATAGGCATTGAACTAATGCTCAATGCTGCCAACTTAAATTTAGTAGCCTTTAGTCGTTTCGATAGTGATGAACTGCAAGGGCAGGTTTTTGCCCTCTTTGTGATCACTGTTGCCGCAGCAGAAGCCGCAGTCGCTTTGGCTATTGTAGTCAAAGTGTATCAGTATTTTCAAACCGCTGATTTGGATCAGATTAATGAATTGAAAGGATGATGGAGATCAACGACATCATAGCAGTCACTGAGTATAATCCGTTAATTTATTGGCTGTTGGCGTTATTGTTTCTGCCATTGGCCTCTTTTTTTATCTCTACCTTTTCAAAGAAAAAAGGACCGTTAGTAGCAAACATCATATTGTTTTTAAACTTAGCAATTGCCAGCTATTTAGCTTTTGAGTATTGGGGCACTACAGGGGTCACCATCAGAGGAAGTTGGTTTAGCATTGGAGAAACTCATTTAACCTATTCTTTCTTCCTAGATCAACTGGCCTTGATTATGCTATTGATCGTTAATTTTATAGCATTGCTCGTCCATTTTTTCTCAATTGAATACATGAGGCATGATGCCCAGAAAGCTAGGTATTTTGGCTTACTGGGGCTTTTTACTTTCTCTATGTTGGGAATAGTACTCTTTAACGATTTACTATTCATCTTTATTTTTTGGGAGCTGGTAGGTCTGTCCTCTTATCTTTTGATCGGCTTTTGGTTCGAAAAGAAATCGGCTTCTTTGGCGGCAAACAAGGCCTTTATCATGAATCGTATTGGTGATCTAGGCTTCCTAACTGGCTTAATGATTCTCTACTCTCAGTTTCAAACCTTTGATTTAGAGGCCATCAAATCGCTTACGCTTTTAAGTTCGATTGAAGATGGAAATTGGATAGCTGAATATTTTAAAGATGGAGTTTTAGTAAGAAATAGTCTTGACGGCAGATGGTTAAGTGCTGCCGGTATAGCCTTGTTTTGTGGTGCTGTTGGTAAGTCGGCACAGTTTCCTTTGCAGGTCTGGCTACCCGATGCGATGGAAGGTCCGACTCCTGTTTCAGCATTGATCCATGCGGCTACTATGGTGGCTGCGGGTGTTTTTCTGATTGCTCGGATCTTTGTGATTTTAGATGCTCAAGCGCTAGAAGTAATAGCGGTGGTAGGAGCGATTACCGCTTTCATGGCCGCAGTCGCAGCGGTATCACAATTCGATATTAAAAAGGTGTTGGCCTATAGCACCATCTCTCAATTGGGGTATATGGTTTTGGCCATGGGGGTTGGCGCTTATACCGCAGGTCTTTTTCATTTGCTTACACATGCCATGTTCAAAGCGGGTTTATTCCTGTCCGCGGGGACCATAATTCATCAACTTCATCAATTAGAAACTGAAGAGGTGCGTTTCGATACCCAAGACATGAGAGTGATGGGGGGATTGAGAAAGTTTATGCCCATTACATTTATGTGCTTTTTAATTTGTGCCCTTGCCTTGGCGGGCATTCCTGGATTCACAGGTTTTCTTTCAAAAGACGCCATTTTATTAGACACAGCGGTTTGGATTGATGAAAAGGGTGGAGGCTTTTACTTTATAGAGGTTTTAGCGTTCGCTACAGTTTTATTGACATCGTTTTATACCTTCAGAATGATCTTCTTAGTCTTTACCGGCACATTTAGGCTACCTAGCTTAGTCGATAAATCAGTCATCCTGAAACCACTAAAAGAAGGTAATATATTTTTGACATTGCCTACTATAATTTTAGCCATTGGTTCTATCAGTGTGGTTTTTGGCTTAAGCTTTAAAGCAGAAGATACTTGGTTTTATGAAGTCATTCAAAGTCCGATTTTTTTAGTGCCTGAGAGTTATGCAGCTTTTAATTTGATTGACATACCTTTAGAATATTTCGAATTCCTACATTTTAGAGTGCTGACGATTTCAATAGTTTTAGCACTTGCGGGCCTTCTGATTGCCTTTTTAATGTTCAAGCCAGGGGCGAAGTTGGCGTCTAGTTTTCCAGAGAAAAGAGAACCTATTGGTTTTTTTAGCCAAATTTCATTTTATCATTGGTATCAAAATTCCCTTTATCAAAAGGTGATTTTGAAGTTCATTTTGATGATGTCACTAGCCTTAGCGTGGTTTGACGAGAAGGTGATCGATGGATTTGTAAACTTTATGGCCAAGCTCCAAGTGGTAATTGCCCATTTGTTAGCTTGGTTCGATAGAAACATTGTTGATGGATTCGTACATTTGACAACCTATACCACAGGAAGGGTAGGGCAATGGACAAGATCAATTCAGTCAGGGAACGTGCAAGGCTATATTATGACAGCTATGGCTTTCTTAATACTCATGTTAATCTGGCTTCTTTTTTAGATTATGATTGAAAACCTATTAACCTATATCATTTTTACTCCACTCATTGGAGCATTGGTGATTTTGATTTTACCCAAAGCCCAATCACACTTATACAGGGTTGTGGCATTGGTGTCGATGGCATTGACACTTATACTCGTTTTGATGGCAGTATCGAATTTTGATACCTCAGTCGAGGGCCTCACTAATTCAGAAAGTCAGCTGCAGCTTACTCAAAAAACAGAGTGGTTTTCAATTGAACTCGGGTCACTCGGTAAATTTTCAGTTGACTATTTTGTGGGTGTAGATGGTCTCAATCTCTCGCTCTTATTGCTGGCCGCCATAGTCTTGTTCATAGGGGCGATAGCTTCATGGAAAATAGAGAATAAGAAAAAAGGTTATTTCGGATTGTATTTGCTTTTATCCTCTTCTATTCTAGGCTGTTTTGTGGCGCTAGATTTCTTTTTATTCTATCTATTCTTTGAGTTTATGCTGCTGCCAATGTATTTCTTAATTGGTATTTGGGGTGGCCCTAAAAGAGAATATGCTGCCATTAAATTCTTCATTTATACACTAGTTGGATCGATTCTGATTTTGATCGTTATGATTGGCCTTTACAATTCTGTTTATGATCCAATTAAAACGGGGGTTGAGGCTGGGGTTTTTGAAGCCACGCAAAAGCCAACAAGTGAGATGATCATTCAAATCCAAAGTAGTGTTCAAAACGGAAGGATTGACGTTTCAAATATTGTGAAGTCCTTCAATATGATTTCAATGGCAGATGAAGCTAATTACCTGCCTGGCTCCTTTTTAGGGAAGACAAGCTTGAGTGAAATCTTTGGTCAGCCGGCCAGATGGATCGCCTTTTTAGCTTTACTTATTGGTTTTGCAATTAAGCTACCGGCTTTCCCTTTTCATACTTGGCTACCCGATGCGCACGTAGAGGCACCAACACCAGTCTCGGTAGTTTTAGCGGGGATTCTTTTAAAAATTGGCGGGTATGGCATTATCAGAACAGCTTTTAGTTTCTTTCCTGATGCAGCTTTCCACTATTCGTGGTTAATTGGGTTTTTTGGCTTGTTCTCCATTTTGTATGGTGCAATGAATGCTTTAGCACAAAAGGACCTCAAAAAATTGATTGCCTACAGTTCTATATCCCATATGGGTTTTGTACTCCTAGGCTTGGCCGCAATGACTGTGGAAGGGGTTACCGGAGCGATATATCAGATGTTCTCTCACGGTCTAATTTCGAGTATGTTATTCCTTATTGCTGGAGTGATTTATGACAGAACTCAGGACCGAGGAATAGAAAATTACGGTGGTTTAGCGCATCAAATGCCAAAATATACGGTAATGGTAACCATCGCCTTTTTTGCCTCCCTAGGACTCCCAGGTTTTTCTGGCTTTATAGCAGAACTCATGGTTTTTATAGGGGCCTTTAAATCCTTTGGTGTCATTGGCGCGATTCCATATTGGATGCCAATAGTGGCCACACTAGGTTTAGTGCTTGCCGCGGGTTACTACTTGTGGACATTACAACGTATGTTTTTTGGTAAGTTTTGGGTAAAAGACAAAGCCTGGAAAGAGAGTTTAACAGACCTGAATACCAGAGAATACGTAATGCTCATTCCATTGGTGGCGCTGATTCTTTGGTTTGGTATCTACCCTGCTACGCTACTGAACCTTATTGGTAATTCAGTGGAAGGTTTTGTTCAGCTTTTAAGTCAATCTATTCAAAAATGATTTTGGCTCAATCCAATATGATCGATGGCCTCAAAGATCAACTACAAAACTTGACGGCTGATATAATATGGATAGCTCCAGAAATTACGCTGGTGATTACGCTGGTGTTATTGTTGATTTTTGATTTATTGTTTAAGCAGAACAAATCAACAGGAATAATTATTATTTCTCTTGCCGGCCTAATTCTTTCAACACTCTTGCTATTGTCTACTTGGGATCAGCTGATGGCGAGTCGATTATTGATGGGAGGGTTGATAAAGCTAGATCAAGGGGCAGTTTTCTTCAAAATACTTTTCAATGTTGGGGCGGTTTTATCGCTAACAATGATGCTGAGGCATCGAAAGAAAGACTTTTTCTTTAGCTCATCAGAGCCTTTAATTCTCGTTTTCGGCTTGTTACTGGGTGTTTATCTTATGACAATGGCAGTCAATCTTTTGATGGTCTATGTATCAGTCGAATTGGTTTCTATCTGTTCTTATTTATTAGTCGGTGTTTACAAGAAGCGGTCGAACTCAGAGGCAGCCATTAAGTACTTACTTTTCGGTGCGGTGGCTTCTGCGGTTATGATTTATGGAATGAGTTGGCTCTATGGTTTTACGGGAACGCTTGATTTTACTTCGGTTCAGTTTATAGATGGCCTCCACTTGGTGCCATTATTACCACTCTCTTTGGCCTTAGTGATGACAGTAGCTGGATTTGTCTTCAAGCTTGGCGCATTTCCCTTTCATATTTGGTCTCCTGATGTTTATGAGTCAGCGCCCACACCTTTTGTAGCATTGCTTTCTACCTTACCAAAATTAGCCGCCCTCACCCTGATTTTTAGATTTGTTCAAGGGATGGATTTAGAAGTAGTTAATTGGCAGCTTTGGCTAAGTATAATCGCTATTGCGAGCATGACCATCGGTAATTTTTCCGCTTTGTGGCAAAAAGACGCCAAGCGAATGTTGGCCTATTCTTCCATCGCTCAGGCGGGCTTTCTACTTGTAGGGTTAATCGCTTTTTCTGAAAGTGGCGAAACCGCTGCATTATTCTATGGGGTCATTTATTTGGCAATGAACTTTGCCGTGTTTTTCTTGATTCAACTTTTCGAAAATGGAGAGGGAAGAATTCCTTTTGACGCTTTTAAAGGAAAAGGAACGCAAGAACCGTGGATAGGGGCATTGTTACTCATCATCATGATTTCGCTTACCGGTTTACCACCAACAGCGGGCTTCAACGGAAAGCTATTTATTTTTTCAGCACTTTGGGAAAGTTGGGAAGCCAATGGTCAAGGTGTTTTACTCTGGGTATTTATTTTTGGGCTTTTGAATACCGCAGTTTCACTTTTTTACTATTTGAAGATTCCATTTTTAATGTTCTTCAAAAAGCCATCAGAAGATATTTCAGTAAATAATATATCACAATTAGACCGATTTTGGGGCACTTTATTAGTTTGTCCTCTGTTAGTCTGGTTCTTTAGATCAGATGGGGTGTTGAACCTTCTTAATAGTATTAACTTTGTTTTTTGAAGCGAATAAATGAGCGAGCAGATTAAACATGAATGTGGAATTGTAAAAATTCGCCTTCGTAAACCCCTTCAGTACTATATCGATAAATACGGTACTCCCGCTTATGCGATAAATAAGCTGTATATCATGATGCAAAAGCAGGCCAACCGTGGTCAAGACGGGGTAGGGATTGCTAATATCAAGATTGGTGTAGAGCCAGGGACAAGGTACATAAGCAGGTACAGAACCATCAAACCTGAGCCAATCACCGATATCTTCGAGAAAATTGGTCGTAAATTCGATAAGGCGAAAAAGAAACCTGGCTACAACCCAAAGGACGCCCAATGGATGAAAGACAGTTTGGGCTTTACTGGAGAACTATGGATGGGTCACCTTCGCTATGGAACTCACGGTAAGAATAGCATCGAAAGCTGCCATCCTTTTTTAAGGCAAAATAACTGGAGAAGCCGTAACCTCGTGTTGGCGGGTAACTTCAACATGACCAATGTAGACGAACTTTTCGATCTATTGTTAGGCCTTGGCCAGCACCCAAAAGAGAAGACCGATACAGTAACGGTGATGGAAAAGATCGGTCACTTTATTGATGAAGAAAATCAACGTGTTTTCGATAAATACAAAGACAAAAAGAGTAACGAAGAAATAACGAACATCATTGAAGATGAAATGAACGTTCAACGTGTGTTGACGCGTTCATTCAAGGATTTTGATGGTGGCTATGCTATGGTGGGTTTACTAGGCCATGGTGCCTCTTTCGTGGTCCGCGACCCGAATGGAATCCGTCCAGCCTTCAAATACATTGATGATGAAGTGATTGTGGTGGCTTCCGAAAAGCAAGCCATCAAAGCCGCTTTCAATGTAAACTATTCTGATATTTCAGAGGTAGAGCCAGGACATGCCCTGATCGTAGACAAAGCAGGCGACTGGGAAGAAGTGCCGATCATGGAGAAGGGCGAGCTAAAAGCTTGCTCGTTCGAAAGAATTTATTTCTCTAAAGGAACTGATCCAGAAATTTACCAAGAAAGAAAAGAGCTGGGCCGATTGCTAATTCCGCAAATACTGAAAGCGGTTAATTTCGACCTTAAAAACACAGTCTTTTCTTATATCCCAAATACTGCCGAAATTTCATTTTTGGGCATGATGCGCGGGTTGGATGAATATCTTTTGAATAAAAGGAAGGATGTAATCATTCATGGTAAGCCAGATATTGATGGTGTTGAAGAGTTATTGAGCTTTCAGCCAAGAGTAGAAAAGCTGGTGATTAAAGATGCAAAACTAAGGACCTTCATTGCCGATGATGAAACACGCGATGAGTTAGTCGCTAGTGTCTACGACACCACTTATGAAGTGATCCGAAAGCAGGTAGATACACTAGTCGTTATTGATGACTCTATCGTTAGAGGAACCACTTTGGAAAAAAGCATACTCAAAATGCTCGATATGCTTGAGCCGAAAAAGATTGTTATTGTATCCTCAGCGCCACAAATTAGGTATCCAGATTGCTACGGAATTGACATGTCTAAGGTCAAGGAATTTGTGGCTTTCAGGGCTTTGCTTGCTTTGATGAAAGAAAAGTTTGGCGATGATGATCAGGATGAGTTGGATAGGGTGTATCATAAAATTTTAGCAAACATCGATTCACCTGGTCAGTTCAATTATGTTCAGGAATTATACGATCATTTTACTGATGATGAGATTTCTGCTAAGATCACCAAGATTGTGCGGCCAGAGGGAATGAAAGCTGACCTAGAAGTAGTTTACCAAACAGTTGATAATTTGCATAAGGCTTGCCCAAATAACTTAGGTGATTGGTATTTTACGGGTAACTACCCAACCCCAGGGGGGAATCGAGTGGTGAACAAAGCGTTTTTAAACTTTATGGAGGGCAAAGAACTCAGGGCTTATTAAGCTCATTGCGTTGTGAGATTTTGAAAAGGGCTTTAAAGCCCTTTTTTTATGCGCATCAGCACAATTTATTTTAGTGGCCACCAAACATATATTGATTCTCTAATTTTTCGTTACTTTCCAGTATGCAAAATCCTTTCAAAGGGTCTTTAGGGATTGATTTTTACACTAACCAATCCACCATAAAATATATTGTGGTGGTCGTTGCGCTAATTATTGGTGTAGGGTCAATTATTTATACCTCGCAACTCGTGAGCATACTGAAAGAGCGCGAGCGAGATAATATAAACCTGTGGGCTAAGGCAGTAGAATTTTCAACCGTTGCTGATGGGAACTCTCTCAATTTTATCACCGATAATATCATAACACCAGACAATTCTTTACCTGTAATTATTCTAGACTCTGCGCTAAATGAGATAGTGGATTCGCGCAATGTTGAGTTACTTAATCTAAGCGAAATAGAGAATGACGAGCATGAGCTGAAAGTGCTGGATCAGATGAAAGAAGAAAATCAGCCTGTGAAAATCATTTATCGTGATGGCCCGAATAGAAGCATCACAGGCATACAATATGTTTATTATAGAAACTCCCAGTTATTACGTCAGTTAAGCGCTTATCCTTATATACAACTCTCTGTTATTACTCTTTTTGGATTTATTGCCTATTTAGCTTTTAGCTACTCTCGTAGGGCAGAGCAAAACCGTGTTTGGGTTGGGCTTGCTAAAGAGACGGCACATCAGCTAGGGACACCCCTTTCTTCATTGATGGCTTGGGTAGAATACCTTAAGGAATTACCAGAGATGAGTGGAAAGGAAGATATTATCTCAGAGCTTAATAAGGATGTAATTCGCCTCGAAATGATAACCTCACGCTTTTCGAATATTGGCTCAACCCCTGTACTTAAAGATGAAAACGTGGTGGCTGCCATAGAAAATATAGTGAGTTATTTAAAACCACGTGTCTCCTCTAAAGTAGTCTTCAATATAGATGCAGATGCACCAGCGTTAACGGCCAAGATGAACCGACCACTTTTCGAATGGGTGGTAGAAAATATTGTCAAAAATGCAGTCGATGCAATGAGTGGTATTGGTACGATTACCATCACAATTGGTAAGGAATCTCAGGATATGATATTTGTTGATCTTAAAGATAATGGTAAAGGCATTGCAAGCGGAAAGATCAAACAGGTCTTTAAACCTGGGTTTACAACTAAAAAGCGGGGCTGGGGGCTAGGTTTGACTTTAGTAAAACGGATTATCGAAAATTATCATTCAGGTCGAATATTCGTCAAGTCATCACAGGCAGATGTAGGCACAGTTTTTAGAATCTTACTACGAGATTAAGTGCAATAATTAATACAGAGGTCTTCTAAACAGGCTTCTTTCTAAGATGAAAACAAATACGGTTTTTTGCCACTCTAATTTATTATTAACTCTTTGGTAAAATCGATATTAGACCTACCTTTGCCCCCAGAAGAATAAACACCGTTTTTCCTATCTAGATAAACAATAAAGAATGGCAAATATTGGAAAAATCACCCAAGTAATTGGTCCTGTAGTCGATGTAAGTTTTGATGCTGATGGCTCTAAATTACCAAACATCTTAGATGCGCTAGAAGTAACTAAAGAGAATGGTCAAAAAATTATCCTTGAGGTGCAACAACACCTAGGGGAAGAAAGAGTAAGAACCATTGCGATGGATTCTTCCGAAGGTTTAACGAGAGGAATGGAAGTAACCGATTTAGGTACTGCTATTTCAATGCCTATCGGAGATGATATTAAAGGTCGTTTGTTCAACGTAGTAGGAGAAGCCATTGATGGTATTCCTCAGCCAAAAGGAACAAAGAGACTTCCAATCCACAGGCCTGCTCCAAGATTCGAAGATCTATCCACTTCAGCCGAAGTATTATTTACCGGTATAAAGGTAATTGACTTGATCGAGCCTTATGCAAAAGGTGGTAAAATTGGTTTGTTCGGTGGTGCTGGTGTAGGTAAAACTGTATTGATTCAAGAGTTGATCAACAACATTGCAAAAGGACACGGTGGTCTTTCTGTATTTGCTGGTGTTGGTGAAAGAACAAGAGAAGGCAACGATTTGCTGCGCGAAATGATTGAATCAGGCATCGTTACTTACGGTGAAGAATTCATGCATTCTATGGAATCAGGTGGATGGGATCTTTCAACTGTTACTCCAGAAAAATTAGTAGAGTCGAAAGCGACTTTCGTTTTCGGACAAATGAACGAGCCTCCAGGGGCAAGAGCACGTGTAGCCCTTTCAGGATTAACGATTGCTGAATATTTTCGCGATGGTGATGGCGAAGGTAAAGGAAAAGATATCCTCTTCTTTATCGACAATATCTTCCGCTTTACGCAAGCGGGTTCAGAAGTATCGGCTCTCTTAGGTCGTATGCCGTCTGCGGTAGGTTACCAACCAACATTGGCGACAGAGATGGGCGCTATGCAAGAAAGAATTACCTCAACTAAGAATGGTTCAATTACATCGGTACAAGCGGTTTACGTGCCTGCGGATGATTTAACTGACCCTGCTCCAGCAACAACTTTTGCTCACTTAGATGCAACTACGGTTCTTTCAAGAAAAATAGCTGAATTAGGTATTTATCCTGCGGTGGATCCTTTGGATTCAACTTCTAGGATTCTAACGGCAGACATCCTAGGTGCTGAGCATTATGACTGTGCTCAAAGGGTGAAAGAAACGTTACAGCGTTATAAAGAATTACAAGACATTATCGCCATCCTGGGTATGGACGAATTGTCTGATGAAGATAAGTTAATCGTTACACGTGCAAGACGTGTGCAACGATTCCTTTCTCAACCATTCCACGTAGCTGAGCAATTTACAGGCTTAAAAGGAGTATTGGTAGACATTAAGGATACCATCAGAGGTTTCACCGAAATTATGGATGGTAAGCACGATGATCTTCCTGAAGCGGCTTTCAACTTGGTAGGTACTATCGAGGATGCTAGAACGAAAGGTGAAAAATTAATGGCGGAAGCTGCTAAAAATTAAATTTATGTTACTCGAAATCGTAACACCAGATAAAAAAGTATTTGAAGGCGAAGTAAGCTCTGCCACCTTTACGGGTGCTGAAGGTGAATTTCAAGTACTATCTAATCACGCTCCAATGATCAGTGCATTGGGTAAAGGAAGAGTAAGCATTACGGCTTCTGGTAAAGTGGAAGAGTTAATGATTGATGGTGGTGTAGTAGAAGTTTTGAATAACAATGTAATTGTACTTGCTGAATCTGTCTATTCCTAAGCAGTAAGTAAGAATAACATGATCAAAAAAGCCTTTCCGAATTTTCGGAAAGGCTTTTTTATTTTAGTGACGTGTCACGTCCTGAAATAGCGTGACACAAAAAGTAATGTTGTGTCACACGGTAAAATTGGTTTAAAACTTCAGCTTCCCTGACCTTAACTCTTTTTTTTAGAAAAATAAGTGGGGTATTTTTTGATTAATTTTTTTACTAAAAAGTCACTAAGTATGCTAGCTAATA
This sequence comes from Roseivirga sp., assembly GCA_047633135.1. Lineage (GTDB taxonomy): Bacteria > Bacteroidota > Bacteroidia > Cytophagales > Cyclobacteriaceae > Roseivirga. The sequence goes on along the minus strand of JBLIES010000091.1, from coordinate 276 downwards.
TTACGCTAAACAAGACGATCATGGCATTGGTAAAATCATAATAACCGAGAAAATAACCAGCCATAATTACGGCAACGATAGATAATAAAATAAGAATCGCTTTTTTCATTTTGCTCTTTCCGTTTAAAAACTGGACTAGTTACGCAGCAGTTTTAAAGTTATAAAATTCATTTGGTGTTTTCATTTCCAAAGCTGAATGTGGAGCAAATAGATTGTACTCATTGATCCAGTTTTGTATCCTATTGTAAACTGTTTCAGGATTTTCTAAGCAATTTT
>JBLIES010000090.1:0-14148 GCA_047633135.1 Roseivirga sp. | reverse complement strand
TCATAGATACGGATGGTTTTAATGGGAGCAGGTGATACGTTCCCTTCATCATCAATTACGAACTCTCTTGAAGTTGAATCATCAAGATTGAATTTTTCCTTTACTTCAGCGACTAATTCCATTGCCTCTGCTTTTGTTAATTTTATATCTCCCGAAGTAGAAAGCGCATTTGCAATCGTACTTGTTCCAAGCATAATGAAGGCAAATAAACCAACCCTCCTTATCCAGTTTAAAATTTTGATTTGATTTTTCATGACCTTTGTTGTTTTAAATTAGACTAAAAAACTGCTGACCAAAGCAGCCCACCACGTAACAGTAGTCAATGAGGATGCCAACATACCTATTCTACTGTAAATCAATCATTTAACATATTTTAATCTTCAAAAATCTCATCAAAACTGTTCAATTACGAACGATACTGTACGCTATCCACACAGCGTAACTTTTTGTTCTTTATTACGTCACAGCAGCATAAAAATAAAAAAGCGCACCCATTGGGTACGCCTTCTTTTGTCCTGAACTTAAATTGCACTCTTAATTCAAAACGATTGTATGATAGAAGTTTCTCTTGTTAATTCTGATCTTGAGTTGATAAGCTCCTTCTTCAAGGTCAGATAAATTGAATTTCTTTGCAGCTGATTCGTTATCAAAATGTTGACCCTGATATTGAATGTTTCCATGGCTATTGAACAATGTGATATCAACCTCTTCTCCGCTACCCGCAAAGTATACTCTAGCAGTGCCTTTACTTATTCTAAGCACTGGCTTGATAGCCAAAGTCTCTTTTTTGATGATAGTTGCTGCGTTATTCGTTACTTCAACTGTCATCATCTCCAATCTGTCTGAGCAATCAATCTCTAATTGATATATACCTTTGTTAATTGATGAAAGATTTAGTGCCTTTCCGTATTCACCTGAGTTAGTCAACCCTGAGAATAATTGATGCCCATTTTCATCTATTAAAGTTATTCCCGTTTCACCCACTAGATTCTTCATGTATAAGACCATCGTCTCATTATTGTCTATCGAAATGCTTACTACCCTTTTTGGAATATTAGCTTCAACTGACATTCCTAATACCATTAATAAGATAATTGCCACTGCTTTGATTGACGTTTTCATAATTATTGTTGTTTGAGTTTTTAAATGATTTTCGCAATCTATTATTGACCTTGTTCAGATTACTTATCCAAACTAACGGCAATTAATTAGGGGGTTTGTCATAGGAGGGTAAACGAATGTCACAAGTTGTAACAGATGCATCTTCAGTTGTCAGCGCTTGGTTTTTTGGTTGTTAGGAGGGCGTATAAATGGAGGGTGAGATGTTATCATTGCACCAATAAAATCCCTTATGCCTGTACCCTAAAAGAGAAATCGATTAAACTCCCCAGTCCTTTATCATTTGTCCACCGCGACTGTTCGAGAGAGAGTCACCCCAAGGATCCCCTGTCCAGAATAGGTTGTATCTCCTGCCAAATAAGTTTTATGCTCGTCTAAGCACGCGTCTATCACCTGCCAAGGCTTAATTTTGAAGGGTTGGGGGTAACCACCGACAAAACCCCTTTTTCACCCTGCCAATTTTGCCTATGATTTGGACAAAAAAGAATACTGGCTAACCATAGCCTCTTTAATGAAAAGACCCTTTTGAACGAGTAATTCAATTATCGCTGCTTCTACCATTGAGCTTCGAAGAACTTATTTAACGGGACTTGGCAGCAGCTTCAAATCACCAGTTTACTTGATGTTTGGTATGCTGAGCGGTGATCATTTACGGCTCTTCAATAAACTTTAGGAACAGCTCATTCTTAAGCAGGTTATGTCTTCTTAAAAAATGGTCTACGCTTAAAATTATACCTAGTAAATTTTTTAACCTGTGATAAATCAACATTCCTTACTGCCCCTAACAAATCCCCAAATCTCGTAGGTGGAAAACACCTTTGTTTGAGCGATGTGCGCCAAACGAACCTACTCAGGTTATAATCGCCTGTCCAAAACACCCTTATTGTTTACCAAAACACGTTGAGCCTATGCAATCCATTACTCCAAATCTTGATAAGACCTCTAATTTTACCACTGGGTAAATGCACAAGCATTGGTAACTTTAATTTCTTTGCCATCAATTCAACACCACTTTGATCCAGCAAGTATTTTAATGACACGTGATAGTCTAGGCCAAACACGTGGCACCAGCTTTGAAAACAAAAACCTTTCACGCCTTAACAATGCGTGCAGCACTAGGGTAAATATTTCTGTTCAAATACCTGAAATTCACGTCCTTGTTTGGCAAGAAGCGCGGGAGCTCATAGCCCCCCATTCCCATTCCGATTACAATTACCTTGGCTCTTTCCAATTTGATTTTCCCTATCTTAAAGCTTAAATAATTTTTTTTTTGCTTGAATATTGAACAAAATATTATCACCTAATGTTGGGTACGAGTATAAAGAAACAGTAGTAAGCACACTTCTTACTCCCCAAAAGAATAGTCTTAAATGAGAATAGCAGTATATAGAAAGGAGCATTTTAATGCCGCCCATCGCCTTCACAATCCGAGTTGGACTGATGAGAAGAATAGCGAGATTTTTGGCAAATGTAATAATCCGTCCTTCCACGGCCATAATTATGAGCTGATTGTGAAAGTGACTGGAGAACGAGATCCGGAATCTGGTTACGTATGTGACATGAAGATCATTAAGGATATCGTGAGAGAGCATGTTGTGGACAAATTTGACCACAAAAATTTAAATCTCGATGTCGAAGAATTTAAAAACCTTAACCCAACTGCCGAAAATATTTCAGTGGTAATTTATGATTTATTGCGTCCTGTAATTGACGCCAACTTAGACCTAAAAATAACTCTCTATGAGACAGAACGAAACTTTGTCGAGTACCCAGCTTAACGGATTTAGTGTAGAGGAAATCGGTGACGAGCACGTAGGCACGTCATACGAAACTCCCATGGTACCTAATGCCTTTGAAAAGGATGATGAACTTAAAATGGAGCTCATCGCAAAGAAATTCAAAGAGATAATGGAAATTATGGGTTTAGACCTCTCTGATGATAGCCTTTCTGGTACTCCCAAACGAGTGGCCAAAATGTACATCAAAGAAATTTTCAGTGGGTTAAATCCTGCCAATAAACCAAAAGTAGCCTTGTTCGATAATAAATATCGATACGATGAAATGTTGGTAGAAAAAGACATCACCTTCTATTCTAATTGTGAGCACCATTTTGTTCCTATCATTGGTAGGGCACATGTGGCATATATCTCAAGTGGTAAAGTGATTGGTTTATCTAAAATCAACCGCATCGTAGAGTATTATGCTAAACGACCACAGGTACAAGAAAGGTTAACTGTGCAGATTGCCAATGAGCTCAAAGAGCTGATGGATACTGAAGATGTTGCAGTAGTCATCGATGCAGAACACTTGTGTGTTCAATCTCGCGGTGTCAAAGATGTGAATAGTAGTACGATTACAGCTCAATTTCACGGTAAATTCAAAGAAGAAGCAACGAGAAGTGAGTTTTTTAATTACATCAACCAGAAAGTAAAATGAGCTTAAGCGGTAAAAATATTCTTGTTGTTGGAGCAGGTTCTGGCATTGGTAAGTCTGTCGCTGAACTAAGTATCGAAAGAGGAGCCAATGTGTTTGTGGCTTCTCGAACCGAGCCTCAGATTTCAGGTGTTACTTACATACAATTGGATGTTAATAGTATTGAAAAAGAACTTGACAGTTTACCTGACATCCTTCATGGTGTAGTCTATGCAGTAGGTTCCATCAACCTAAAGCCATTTCACAGAATCAAGCTTGAAGATTTTCAAGCTGATTTAAACATAAATTTACTAGGTGCAATTAAAGTGTTACAAGCTTGCTTTAGTAGATTAAAGAAAGCCAATGGCGCCTCTGTTGTACTCTACAGCACAGTGGCTGTTCAAACTGGCATGAATTTTCACTCTTCAATTGCTACCGCTAAGGGCGCGATTGAAGGTTTAGGCAAATCACTAGCAGCAGAATGGGCTGCACTGGGTATTAGAGTAAATGTGCTTGCACCTTCCTTGACGGAAACACCCTTGGCCGAGAAATTGCTCTCGACAGATGAGAAGAAAGATTCCGCTGACAAACGTCATCCAATTGGCCGTTATGGACAGCCAAAAGATTTAGGGCACATGACAACCCTCCTTTTATCAGACGATGGCGGTTGGATTACTGGACAAATCATTGGAATTGACGGAGGAATGTCTACTTTAAAGCCATAAATGAAATTAACCCTTACCGACCTTCTCGATTTAGATAAACGAGTTCGCACTAACTTAATCAATAGCCTTTCAGGATTTAAAAGTCCTCATTTGATTGGTACAAAGAGCAAAACTGGTGCACCTAACTTAGGACTCTATACTCAAGTAGTTCATGTAGGGGCTAATCCACCTTTGATCGGTATTTTGTTTAGGCCACCTGTCGTTCCAAGACATACGCTAGAAAATATTATAGAAACCAGAGAATTCACAATTAACCTGGTGCATAAGAGTATCTTGGAACCTGCCCATTGGACAAGTGCACGTTGGGAGGAAAATGAATTTGAAGCGGTCAGCTTGACCGAAGAATACCATCCTGACATTTATCCTCCCTACGTAAAGCAAAGCATAGTAAAAATGGCAATGACTTTCAAAGAGAGGCATGTCATTCAAGCCAATCAAACAGTCTTAATCATTGGACAAGTCAAGGAATTAATCTTTGATGAAAATCTTTTGAATGAAGATGGGCTTCTCGATCTCGAAAAAGCTGAAATTCTTACAATGCTAGGCTTAGATAGCTACCATAGCACCAAGAAGATCAAACGAATGGAATATGCAAAACCAGGGGAATTTCCACAATCCCTATAAATGAATGAGTAGGCTAATCGAATTTCATTCTGATGGCCTCTATTGCCCTCAAGCCGATGTTTTCATCGATCCTTGGAAGCCCCAAAAGAAGGCGATTATCACCCACGCCCATGCAGACCATGCCCGATGGGGAATGGAATCCTATTTAGCACATCAAGATTCCGCAGAAGTCTTAAAGTTAAGATTGGGACAGGACATCAAACTTCAAACCCTTGATTACAATCAATCGATAAGTATTAATGGTGTAAAGGTAAGTCTACACCCTGCTGGTCATATCTATGGGTCTGCACAAGTGCGTCTGGAGTTCAAAGGTGAAATCTGGGTTGCCTCTGGAGATTATAAATTAGAGCACGATGGACTGGCCACAGATTTTGAATCCGTAAAATGTCATCATTTTATTACGGAATCAACATTTGGCATGCCAGTGTACCAATGGCCGAAACAAGAAGACACTTTTCGCGACATCAATGCATGGTGGCAAAACAATAAAAATGACGGTAAAACATCCGTTCTTTTCGCTTATTCGTTGGGTAAATCTCAACGTATTCTTCATCACTTGGACAACGGTATCGGAGAAGTTTTTCTTCATGGTGCTATTTTCAACACAAACGAAGCACTGATCAGAAATGGCGCGCCCATCACTCGCTTTGAAAAAGTGAGCGATGCAATTAATAAAGCCCGTTATAAAGGGAGCTTAATCATAGCCCCTCCCTCAGCAGCGAATTCTTCGTGGATGAAAAAATTCAGCCCCTATGCCACAGGCGTTTCTTCTGGTTGGATGATGATCAGAGGTGCGAAAAGAAGACAAGCAGCTGATCGTGGCTTCATACTTTCTGATCACGCTGATTGGGAGGCTTTAAATAAGGCAGTATTCGCAACTGGTGCCGAAAACATCTACGTCACCCATGGCTATACGGCCGTTTATGCCAAATGGCTCTGCGAACAAGGCTTAAATGCAGAAGAAGTCAAAACCATGTTTGAAGGAGATGCCGCAGAGGCAAAAGAAGAGGGTGAAATTGCGCTTTAGATTCCCTCTTTTGGTATGATTTAGTAACCATAAAGACAAGAAGCACCCTCCCATCACTACGCAGGATTTAAATATCTTCATTTAACTATCTATCAGTCAACATTCCGTATTAAAGAATGGGGCAAGTCTTTAATTGATATTGTTTTTCTTTTTGTAAAGTCAACTGCTATCTTTGCACGTCTTAAAAAAAACCGATATACAATGTCTAATCTGATTTACTTAGTCCCAATATTAGGGCTAATCGGCTTGTTAGTGATGATCGTGAAAGCGAAATGGGTCAACAAGCAAGATGCTGGAGATGAAAAAATGCAAAGCATCGCAAATTACATACGCGAAGGTGCTCTAGCCTTTTTGAGTGCTGAATACAGAGTACTCGCAATTTTTGTAGTCATCGCTGGTGCTCTACTAGGTGTCATCTCAACTTTAGTTGAAACCACTCATATTTTTATAGTTTTTGCCTTTGTGATAGGTGCATTTTTCTCTGGCTTAGCCGGAAACATAGGAATGCGTATTGCCACTGCAGCAAATGTGAGAACTACTCAAGCTGCAAGAACTAGTATATCTCAAGCTTTAAAAGTTTCTTTCACTGGAGGTACTGTGATGGGCCTTGGTGTTGCAGGCTTAGCCGTTTTCGGCCTTAGCATGATGTTTATCTTCTTGTTCTTCTTCTTTATGGACAGTAATATGGCCAATGGAGGTGTAGAACAAATGACGGTGGTGCTAGAAGCACTTGCGGGTTTCTCATTAGGTGCTGAATCAATTGCCCTCTTCGCGCGTGTTGGGGGTGGTATTTATACCAAAGCGGCAGACGTTGGAGCCGATCTTGTTGGTAAAATTGAAGCAGGAATTCCAGAAGATGATCCTAGAAACCCTGCCACTATTGCGGATAACGTAGGTGATAATGTGGGTGATGTTGCTGGTATGGGTGCCGATTTATTCGGATCATATGTCGCGACAGTTTTAGCCTCGATGGTATTAGGGAACTACATCATCCGTGACATGGGTGGTGCTGTAGTAGATGATTTCAATGGTATTGGGCCAATCTTACTTCCTTTAGTAATTGCTGGAGCGGGTATCCTTTTCTCACTAGTGGGAATGATGTTCGTAAAAATCACTAATGACAATGCAAAAGAAGCTGAAGTTCAATCAGCATTAAATAAAGGAAACTGGATTTCAATTATTCTGACAGCCATCGGTTGTTATTTCTTAATTGATCTTTTACTTCCTGCTACCATGCAAATGAAGTTCTTCGGTGAAGGTATCTTAGAGGTAAGCTCTATGAGAGTTTTCGGAGCTGTGTTAGTCGGCTTAACAGTAGGTGGTGTAATTTCTTACCTTACTGAATACTATACGGCAATTGGCAAGAAGCCAGTAATGAATATCATTCAAAACTCTTCTACCGGTGCTGCCACCAACATTATCGCTGGTTTATCCACTGGTATGAAATCTACTTTCGCTCCAATTCTGCTTTTCGCAGGTGCCATTTGGGGAGCGTATGAATTGGCTGGCTTTTATGGTGTAGGAATCGCGGCTTCTGCCATGATGGCAACTACCGCTATGCAATTGGCTATTGATGCATTCGGCCCTATCGCTGATAATGCTGGTGGTATCGCTGAAATGAGTGAACTCCCTGCTGATGTTCGTGAGAAAACAGATATCCTTGATGCGGTAGGTAACACCACTGCGGCTATCGGAAAAGGTTTTGCAATCGCTTCGGCTGCCCTTACGTCTTTAGCACTTTTTGCTGCTTACGTAACGTTTACTGGTATTGATGGTATTAATATATTCAAAGCAGATGTACTTGCGGCTCTTTTCATTGGCGGTATGATTCCTGTAATCTTCTCAGCCTTAGCCATGGAGTCTGTTGGTAAAGCAGCCATGGAAATGGTAAAAGAAGTAAGACGTCAGTTCAAAGAAATTCCAGGTATTATGGAAGGAACTGCCACGCCTGAGTATGCGAAATGTGTAGATATTTCTACTAAGGCGGCTTTGAGAGAAATGATGTTACCAGGAGCCATCACTATCATCTTCCCAGTATTGGTTGGATTTATTATGGGTGCTGAAGCATTAGGTGCTTACATGGCTGGTGTTGCTGTATCAGGTGTGCTTTGGGCCATCTTCCAAAACAACGCTGGTGGTGCATGGGACAACGCTAAGAAATCATTCGAAGCGGGTGTAGAAATCGATGGTGAAATGACTTACAAAGGTTCAGACGCCCATACAGCTGCTGTTACTGGTGATACTGTCGGTGATCCATTCAAAGATACTTCCGGTCCATCTATGAACATCTTAATTAAATTGACTTGCTTGGTGGCTTTAGTCATCGCACCCCTCTTAGGGACAGCGCACTCAACGACTGAAGAAGAAATGAAGGTTGAAACCATCGAAGCCCCTACCATGGAGCTTCATATTGATACTGCTGAAGAAGCAATTACTCCAGTAACCAAGGTGCAATAAGACCACTTAAAACATAAATAAGAAAGGCTACTGGAAACAGTAGCCTTTTCTATTTATATCTAATAGAGTGAGCTAAAGCAGCTTTGTTGACACTCTTAATCAGTCTTTACGCTCTATTCAGGAACAATAATTACCGGTACCTAAAACCCTATCATTCATACCTCAACGAGGTAATCGGATCTTGGCTTGCCGCTCTTCTAGCGGGTGCAATACCAAAAATCAACCCCACACTCACCGCCACACCAAAGGAGAGAAAGATAGAAAATGAACTGACAATGGTTGGGATTTCAGCCAATTCAGCGATACCAATAGCAGCCAATAAACCGAGAATCACTCCTACTGCCCCACCAGAAAAGCTGATCATAACAGCCTCTAACAAGAACTGATAAACGATATCGAGCTTTGTTGCTCCTAGAGACATGCGCAGGCCAATTTCCTTGATGCGTTCCATCACAGAAGCCAGCATGATATTCATAATGCCAATCCCCCCAACTAAGAGCGAAATACCTGCAATCCCCCCCAAAACAAAGTTGAAGATGTTCTTGGTCCGTTGCTGCTGCTTCAATAAAAGTTCAGGAATAGTGATTTCATAATCTATCGTTTGGCTGTGTTTTCGCTCTAGCATTTTAGCGAGCACCTGTGCGATGGCATTCATTTGTTCAGTATTTTTTACCTTCAGCACAAGCCTATCTAACTGATGATAATTAACAGACCCTGTTGTCTTATTCTCTTCTCGTCTTGCTTGTTGAATAATAGAATTAGTCACCATGGCTCGATTCTCATAGCGGATGAGTGCGGTGCTCAATGGCGTATAAATATCCATGTTGTAATCCCTTATCCCCAAACTGGAAATACTCTTTTCAGAGATCCTCCTTTCTTCCAACACTCCGATTACTTTGAGCCAATGCCGCCCCACTTTAATGTACTTGCCAATCGGCTCTTCTCTGCTAAAGAATTTCGACTCAATTGATTTACCAATGATGCAAACAGGAACTCCCCTTTTAAGGTGGTCACTATTAAAGAATTCCCCTTCGCTCAATTCAAATCCTGATATTTCGAAAAAGGTATTTTCAACACCTACCAACTTAGCGGTTCGCCTAAATCCTTGGCGTGAGACTTCAGAGTCCAAAACAATCTCAGGACTTATCATCCCAATACCAGGAATCAGTCTTTTAATGCTTTGGACATCCAGAAAACTGAGCCCTAGCGATAAGTTCTTTTTATCTTGCTGAGTGCCTACCGCTCCTTCTTCTCCTTGAACGGCTCCCTCGCTTTGCTCCACAATAGGTTTGATTACAATATTATTGACCCCCACCAACTCAATCTGTTCTAAGATTTCTTGCTGAGCACCAGACCCAATGGCCAGCATCGCTATTACCGCTGCTACACCGAAAATTATCCCTAAAGCCGTCAGCAAAGAGCGTACCTTGTTCGCAAGTACCGCTTCAGAGGCAATAGAAAAGTTTAAGAATAGTTTCTTGATCATGATCAGTCTTTTTTAGCGACAGACTTCTCATTAATGGCTAAACGTTTAAGGGGTTTACTTTCCAAACCTTCTGGGTCTGATAGGTATAGCATAGTGCCTTCAATTAAACCCACTAATACAATCACTTCGTCTGAATTAGATTTCCCAAGCAGCACTTCTTGCCTGATCATATTGATGCCGTCTTTGGCTACTACATAGGTAATAGAATCGCCTTGGCTATGAACCGCTTCGACAGGGATAAAAATCACATTATTCAAAACCTCAGCGACAATTTTATTGCTAGTCGTCATCCCGGGCCTTAAAGTCGTGTCCGATTCATGAATTTCCACAGTGATCTCAAATACTTTCGAATCTGAATTCGGTCTTTGTTGCCCCATATTAGCGACATCCAACACCAGACCTGTTAATTTCTTGTCGGGGAATGCATCTAAACCAATGTCTACATACTGCCCCTTTTTCACGTTGTTGATGTCCACCTCATTGATGAAAGTCTTCGACACCATTTTAGTCAAATCGGGCAATGTCGCTACCACCGGATCCCAGGCAGTAACTTGTGAACCTACGCCCATCTTATTTCCCCTCCAGTCTCTTTTATAAATAAGCATCCCTGGCTCAGTTGCCATAATGGTAAACTGATTTTGTAACTCAAGAAGGTTGTCAAGTTTTACTTTATCATCATTCATTTTAGCAGCAGCCGCCTGCATTTTCGCAACAGACTTTTGCCTTTGCAGCTCGTAATTTTCACTTTCCTGCTCGAGTTGTTTAAGCGCACGCTCTAAGTCCATTTGCTTCTCTTTGACTACCGCAGGTGGCTCGTACTGAGAGTTACTCAGCACTAATTTTTTCTTTTCAATATCGAATTCAAGATTACCCATGTTGTCTCGGGCCTTCCTTAATTCTATGGCGCTGTCCAGCTTGGCTTGTGTAAAGCCAGAAGTACTGACGGTATAATCACTCCTTCGCTGCTGCATTCTGCTCCCTAGCTCTGTTTTATCAAGTCTAGCCACATAATCACCCGCCTTAACCACTTTGCCTTCTTCAATAATATGTTCGATCGTAGTTTGAAAAATGCCAGCACTTTGCATTCCACCAGGCCCCATAATTTCAACAGAACTTTTAGCGAATAATTCGCCAGAGGCAATCACCTCTGACCTAAATTCACCTTTCTTAACCTCTATAAACACTTCCTTGGTATCACTAGTACCCTTATTGACCTTTGTGATAAAGAATATGACCACTGCCGTGAAGACACCGATCAGAATTATTAAATTCCTTTTTTTCATTTATATGTTGTTTTATGACCATTTATATAACTACAATAATAGTTAATAAAAGTTGTAAAACAATACTTAACACATATGTTTTATAGTTTTTTAACCCTTCAAATTAATTGATTAACTCTGTCTGTGCCACAGTATTACGATACGACTACCAAAACATTATACTCACTTTGATGAATAATCTATGCTAGGATGAAATGACCTCTATTTTTGTTCGATTTCATGAAAGATTAAATGAGAGCGGGCTGCGTCTTTATGCCTTAGCAGGAAGGTTGTTGAATTACGATTGCAAGTACCAAGCTAATCCAAGGACATCTTGCACGATATAAGCCTAAAAGTGAAATGGCATTTTACACTCAAAACTAATTTCAAGAAGAGCCATTTTGAATAAATGAGCCAGTTAAATATCTTACCTTCGCGCTTTGAAAATAGCAGCATGAATTACCTTTCGTTAGAAAACATAGTCAAATCCTTTGGTGACCGTAAAGTCCTCAATTCGATTTCAATTGGAGTTGATCAAGGTCAAAAAATAGCCCTAGTCGGGGTAAATGGTTCGGGTAAATCTACCCTTCTGAAAATAATCACAGACTTAGAGCAAGCCGATACTGGCGATGTAGTCTTTCGCAACGACATTGTTGTACGCTCATTGGTTCAGAACCCGAAATTCGAAACCAGTCAATCAGTATTGGATGCTGTTTTCGACAGTAACGATGAAGGCCTTCAGCTGATGAACCGTTATCAAAAAGTAATGTTAAGTGCTGAGAGAGGTGAATCAGTTGATGAAGAAATGCAGGAGGTGATTGAGAGAATCGATGCACTTAATGCTTGGGATCAAGAAAGCCAAGTAAAGCAGATTTTGGGCAAATTAGGTTTAAAAGACCTAGAAGCCGATGTAACACTACTCTCTGGTGGTCAGCAAAAACGAGTGGCCATGGCGCAAGTCTTGATCCAAAAACCAGATTTACTTATTCTGGATGAGCCTACCAACCACCTTGACATTGATAGTATTGAGTGGCTTGAGGGCTATTTAAGTCAAGCCAATATGGCATTGATTCTTGTGACTCACGATAGGTACTTCCTAGAAAAAGTAACCAACGAAATTGTTGAATTAGAGGACGGTAAACTTTATCGATATAAAGGTGATTACGCCAATTTTTTAGAGAAGAAACTAGAGCGCCATGATTCTGAAAGTGCTTCTATAGACAAGGCACAGAACCTTTTCAGAAAGGAGCTCGACTGGATCAGGAGGCAACCGAAAGCCCGTGGTACAAAAGCTAAATACAGAGTAGATGCTTTTGAAGAAACGAAAGCCAAGGCCTTTTCGGGATCAAAAACAGACGGTCTCGATTTGAACGCGACTACAGCCCGACAGGGTAAAAAGGTGATGGAAATTGAAAAGCTAAGCCATGGCTTTGCTGATAAACTTTTGATCGACAATTTCTCTTACGTATTCCCTAAGAAAGATAGAGTTGGTATTGTTGGTGCGAATGGAAGTGGGAAAACCACCTTCTTAAAACTCATTACACAAGAAATAGAAGCCAATGGTGGCACCATTGAAGTTGGCCAAACCACCAAAATTGGATATTACCGCCAGCAAGAACTTCGCTTCAACGATCAGCAAACGGTTATTGATTTCGCTAAAGACATTGCTGAATTTGTGGAATACGGAAAAGGACAGTTATTACCTGTTTCACAATTCTTAAACCGATTTTTATTCCCACCAGAGGTGCAATACAAGCCTATTGGAAAGTTGAGCGGTGGAGAAAAAAGAAGGCTTCAGTTATTACAAATCCTGATCAAGAGCCCTAACTTTTTGATTCTCGATGAACCGACCAACGACCTCGACCTTATCACCCTCAATACCCTTGAAAGTTTCTTAGAGTCGTTTGATGGATGTATCATCTTGGTTTCTCACGACAGGTACTTTGTCGATAAATTGGTAGATCACCTTTTTGTATTCGATGGTCTGGGTGACATAAGAGATTATAATGGTAATTATACGGATTGGCGTTTAGAGGAAATAAGCAAAGGTAAAGAGCCTGTAAAGCCTAAAGCGCCCGCCCCGACCCCCGTAGTAGAAAAGGAAAAGCGGAAGCTCAACTTCAAGGAAAGAACAGAATTCGATCAGTTAGAAAAAGACATCTCAAAATTAGAGAAGGAGCGCAAGGTATTAATCTCGACATTGAATCAAGGATCTGAAAATCATGAAAACCTGATAAAATGGTCCTCGGCAATTGAAGAACTTACCGCCCGTATTGATGAGAAAGAACTCCGTTGGCTTGCCCTTTCTGAATTTGCTTAGGGCAACACTGAATTATCTAAATCTTATGGGAACATTCTGAGTCATTACGAGCGTTAGTGCCTAAATTAAACAGCGGTATCATCAAATACCTATAAAGTACAAGCCATGGCCAAGATAGAGTTCAGCAGCGACAGCGTTTGCACCCAAAGTAAACCGGGAGAAACATTACTCTCGTCAGCCTTAGGGAATGGCATTCCGCTTGCACATGCCTGCGGAGGACAAGCCTTTTGCTCGACTTGCAGAGTTCTGGTAGAAGAAGGTTTAGGTGAGCTTCCGATAAGAAACGCCAAAGAAGCCGCACTCGCTGAAAAACTGAGCTTACCACCTGAAATCCGCCTTGCCTGTCAAACAATCCCATCAGCAGACCTAAAGGTGAGGCGCTTGGTGCGCGATAAGGTAGACCAAGATGTAATATTACAACACGGTGATGATCATCTTCCAAGAAGCCTAGGCCAGATAAAAGACGCCTCAGTACTTTTTGTAGACATTGCCGATTACACAGCCTTTTCTGAAAAAACGCCTGCTTATGATGTAGTTCACGTACTGAACAGGTACTTTTTTATTGCCGGAAACATAATTAAAAAATACAATGGTAGAATTATCGACTACTATGGCGATGGTTTCTTAGCTATTTTCGGCTTGGATGATGACCCAAAGCATGCCGGTAACTTAATAAGTGCAGGTTTTGAGTTACAAGATGCTGTTGATAAATTCGA
>JBLIES010000089.1:0-14187 GCA_047633135.1 Roseivirga sp. | reverse complement strand
TCTCTGGCTTCTGAAATATTTTGAATTTGAGAAAGGTTGCCAGAAAGTGCGTTGAGGATTAAAGCCCTATTGCTCTCACTTTTAGATGCTGGAAGCGGTATTTCTACTTCCTTTAGTTTTGGTGAGTGTTGAAGATGGATTTTATCCACGATTATCGTTCTAGTTTAGTGAAGTAGAAAAGGGAATCGATCACATCTTTTTCATCCACTGCGATATCATAAGTTGCACTGCCGATTTCTCTCAGTAGAGAATGATTGAGTTGATGGCCTTGATTTTTTTTGTCTTGATACATTAGTTCAACAATACCCACAAAATCCTCTTTTCTGACGTTAATTTCAGTATAAATGTTGAGAATAGTGTCAGAAATCTGCTTTAGATGTTGAGCGGATAATCCGAGCAGTTTTTTTGACAAGTAGGCTTCACAAACCATTCCGACAGCAATGGCCTCACCATGGAGTAATTTGTTTTCAGTAGGTAAATAGTAGCTTTCGATCCCATGTCCTACGGTATGCCCGAAATTGAGAATTTTCCTCAAACCCGCTTCTTTCGGATCAGCTTTTACCACTGCATTCTTAATTTCGACAGAATGCGCAATGACTGCCTCCCAGTTGTCTACATTAAGACCATTGGCGGTGACCTGATCGTAATAATCCTGATCTGCTATTAATCCATGTTTGATGACTTCAGCAAAGCCTGAGCGTAATTCTTTAGGGCTCAAGGTTTTTAGAAATATGGGGTCAATTAAAACCACTTCTGGCTCTTGGAAAAAGCCCAAATGATTTTTAAAGCCCATAAAGTCTATGCCCAATTTCCCTCCAACGCTGGCGTCTACAGCGGCCAAAAGGGTAGTGGGAATATTGATAAAACGAATGCCTCTTTTGTAGGTTACTGCGCAAAAGCCACCCATATCTCCAATCACGCCACCCCCCAAGTTGATCAAGAGTGCTTTTCTGTCGAAGTTATTGATGGTCATTTGCTCCCAAATGTGTTCGCAGGTACGCAGGTTTTTGTTTTCCTCGCCAGAGTTAATCTGGATGAGCAAATGGGCAGGGAGTAAACCTTTGATTAAAGGATAGCAATTCGCTAGCGTGTTCTCATCGACAAGAACAGCCAATTGCGAATGGCTAATATCCTTTAAGCAAAGTGGTAAAGTAGATTCTATTTTATCAATAATAATTTCGCTCATATCCTGGCCGTTGGGCGCACTTCTTTTAATTGTGCCTCTTGTTTTTTCACAGATTCTTCGTGAATAGCAAATAAAAGGCTTTTCATGAATTTTTCTGTCATGTTCATGTTAACTCCTTGTTGAATTCTGCTTTCCATTACCTCTTGCCATCTGCTAGGTTGGTAAACGGCTAAATTGTGATCTCGTTTATATTCACCCACATTTTCAATCACCTTAAATCTTTCAGAGAATAGCTCAAGAATTTGAGAATCTAGCAGGTCGATTTTCTGCCTGAATTGGTCTATTTCGCTAAGCATTTCAGGGTGTTCATCTACATTTTCTCTAAAAATGAGACTTTCATAAATGATCTTCAACATGTCAGGCGTGATTTGCTGTTTAGCATCGCTCCATGCATTATCTGGATCGTGATGAGTCTCTATCATCAATCCATCTAAACCAAAATTAATCGCTCTTTGACTCACCGCGCCTATAATTTCTCGTGTACCGCAGATATGGCTCGGGTCGCAGATGACAGACAGGCCGGGAACCATTCTTTTTAAGTGAATGGGCATAGACCATTCTGGCTTGTTGCGGTATCTTTTTTCATAAGGGTCAGAAAAACCTCGATGGATTCCAGCCACTTTCTTAATGCCTACTTTGTTCAACCTTTCTAAAGCACCTAGCCAAAGCTGTAAATCTGGGTTGATTGGGTTTTTTACCATTACGGGAATGTCTACTCCTTTTAACGCCTCACAAATTTCTTGTACCGAAAAAGGATTCACAGTGGTTCTAGCGCCAATCCAAAGCACTTCAACACCTGCTTTTAAGGCCGCTTCAACATGTTCAGTTTTAGCAACTTCAACCGTAACGGGCACATTCAATATTTCTCTAGCCGAATCTAGCCAACCCAAAGCTTCAGAACCTACCCCTTCGAAAGAGCCAGGTCGGGTCCTTGGTTTCCATATGCCAGCCCTAAAGAGTTCTACAGGGCTTCCTTTTAGGCCTTTTGCAATGGTTTCAATTTGCTGAGGGCTTTCTGCACTGCAAGGGCCTGCGATCAGTACGTGCTCCGAGAGGCCTAAACCCCAGTCTTTAATGTCGATGATGTCCATAATAGTTTTTGGTCAAAAAAAAAGCTCGATTCTTTCGAACCGAGCTATGAAATTTCTTTAAGTTTTCAATGAATGCACAGGCCCGATCTCTCGTGAGTTCTAAAGTAAAAGAAGTAATAAAAGAAACCTGTTGCTGTTTTCATGACTTAAACATAGCCATCTCTGACTTAAGTCAAAATAAAAAATGGATTATTTTTTATGCAATCGATTTACCTCTCGATAAGACTGAATGTGGTTTTGTTTTCGGGATGATCCTCTATGTTTTCAAATAATAGCAGAAGATTGTTTGCTTGGATGGCTTCTTTACTGGCAATGACCGCAGCTGTTTTTTCTCTGTTATTCTGCAACTCCTGAATGGCTCCCGCAGTGCTCGTACTCGATATGAAAGTGATATGAGAGTATTTTGAAAAGTAGTGCTGAGTTTCTTTAATCGCCATCGTGTGCGAGTACACCTTACTAATTTCTTTCAGAGAAAGTTGCTTGTTACTCGCTAAGCACAAATTAATATTTAGATCAAAGTCTTGAATAATCTTGAACTTTTCTGATTGAATGCGCTCTAAATTATTACTGACTAAGCCTGATGCATTATTGCTTACTGCGATCAAGGCTTTTTTGATTTTACCATTTTTCAGTGCATCGAAAATCTCATCAAAGTTTTTAAAGAAGGAAAAGCTCAGTGTTGGTAAAAAGCGTTGTCGAGCGATATCGTGATAGGTATTTTCTGGGCCGAGGAATCCAAGATCAGTCATGGTGTTTTTCTTCTTTGCTTTTGTTGAAAACGGAACTTTGAATTCTTACGGATTGCTGATGAATATGGCGATAAAGTTCGCGAATAAATTCAGGATCTATATTTAAGGATTTGGCCCACTGTGGCCTCGACTGTAAAATCTCTTTCCAACGACTGATTTGGAAAATGGCAACGTTATTATCCCTTTTATAATCACCTATTTTTTTCACTAAGCTTAAACGGGTGGCAATGGCCTCTAATATTTCTCGGTCTGCTTGGTCAATTTGCTCTCGAATGATTTCTAATTCATTGATGATTTTTTGATCGTTGAACCCATGTTCGCGAAGAATGAGGAGATCTAGTAAGTCACTGAAATCTGAAGGCGTTAACTGTTGCGCACTGTCGCTCAAAGCATTGTCTGGGTCGATGTGCGATTCGATCATTAAACCATCATAATCTAAATCGAGTGCTCTTTGAGAGATCTCACCAATGAGACTGCGTTTACCACCCATATGGCTTGGGTCGCAAATCATAGGGATTTCTGGGAACTCACTTTTAAACTCCATGGCAATTTGCCAAAATGGAGTGTTGCGGTATTTGCTGGGTTGAAAAGTTTGGAAACCTCTGTGAATAGCACCTAGCTGTTCAATTCCGCATTGGGCAAAACGCTCAATCGCACCTTTCCAAAGCGCTAATTCGGGATTTATGGGATTCTTAACATATACAGGGATTTTGACACCCCTCAGTGCATTGGCAATTTCTTGCACATTGAAGGGGTTAACGGTCGTTCTGGCGCCAATCCAAACCATTGCTACCTCGTTTTTCAAGGCAATTTCTACATGTTCTGCGGTAGCGACTTCGGTAGCAAACTTAATATTGTAAACAGATTTTGCTTCATTAATCCATTCAAATGCTGCTTCGCCAATGCCTTCAAATGAACCTGGCCTGGTGCGTGGTTTCCATACCCCCCCTCTAACAAAGTCAATTTGGTCAAGAGGTAATCCAGCCAGTGTTTCGAATAACTGTTGCTTGGATTCAACACTGCAAGGGCCAGCAATAATGAGGGGTTTTCTACGGTTAGAAGTCTGTTTTTGAAAGCTATTTTCAGGCATTTTTATATCGTTTGCTTATCGTCATAACAAAGGTAGGAGACTATCTGTTTGTTACTATATTTGCCCCCTTTGAATATGGCTATGGATTTAAAAAAGTTTGTTGATTTTGACAACCTAATTAACGCCTTTGCAGCGCGGACTGACGAGGCTTTAACGATTGCGAATTTTGTGTTTTCTACAATGCAATCCCCAACCCTTGTGAAGGTTGGCTCAAAACTGATGGAATTCTCGTTGAATTTTGGCTTACCAGTAAAAGGGATCATCAAAAAAACCATTTTTAATCTCTTTTGTGGAGGAGAAACACTTGATGGATGCCAAAGGGCGACTAATCAATTGGCAGCCTTTAATGTAGGGGCCATCTACGATTACTCTGTCGAAGGCGAAAAATCTGAAGAAGGTTTTGATGCCACAACAGAGGAGATTTTAAAGACGATCGAGCGAGCTGGTCAATTTCAGTTTATTCGTTTTTCAGCGTTTAAAGTCACCGGTTTAGCGCACTTTGACTTGCTGACTAAAATGCACGCAGGTGAAAAGTTAAGCAAAGAAGAAGAGGCGGCATACGAGAGAGTTTTCCAAAGGGTAGACAGAATTTGCTCGTTAGCAAAAGAAATGGATGTTTCTGTTTTGATTGATGCAGAGGAAACTTGGATTCAAAAGCCTATAACCGACATCACAGTAGCCATGATGGTGAAATACAATACCGAAAAGGCATTGATTTATTATACGTTTCAAATGTATTGCCATACCATGCTTGGCCATTTAGAAGAGTTGCATAAAGATGCGAAAGCTCGAGGCTATCGCTTGGGTGCCAAATTGGTGCGTGGTGCTTATATGGAGAAAGAAGCAGCGAGAGCTGAGCATATGGGATATCTAAATCCTATTCAGCCGAATAAAGAAGCCACTGACAAAGATTTTGATTTGGCATGTAGGCTTTGTGTCGAACATATCGATAAGATTGGTCTCTTTTCTGGCTCTCATAATGAAAAAAGTAATTACTTGATTACACGTTACTTAGAAGAATTTGGCTTACCAAGAGACGACCACAGGGTTTATTTTGGTCAGCTTTTCGGTATGAGCGACCATATTTCCTTCAATTTAGCTGAGGCTGGCTACAATGTGATTAAATATGTGCCTTATGGGCCACTAAAGGCAACAATACCATACCTCTTGCGCAGAGCAAACGAAAATACCTCAGTCAAAGGCCAAAGCGGTAGAGAGGTAACTTTAATTAGAAAAGAAAGAGCGAGGAGAAAACAAGTCAAAAGAGAACTCGCTTATTAAGACTGCAGGCCTACAATACAAAAGCCTGACTCAGTTTAACTAGGTCAGGCTTTTTTATGCTTCTTGCTTTGATATTAATTGTTGCTTCTCTTAACTCTTTTGACAGTAATTACTGGCTTTTCAACAAATAGATCATCAGGGATTTCGTATATCTCAATGCCTTCTCTGGTTGTGGTCTTTCTAACTAATGGGTTTTCCTCAAGTATTATTTTTTCAAATATATCGTATCTGGGCCTTCTGATGTTTACTACTTTAAAGCCTTCAACTACTTCTAACGGTACTTCAACCTCTTCAAAAATAATTTCATTATCTGATGTGCGTGCCGAATCAATATGTGCTTCTAAATAAGGAGACTCTTCAACGATAAGATCAATTAGAATCTCCTCTACTTCTCCATGTTCATTAATTAATTCGGGCTCAGCTATATCGGTACAGGCATAAGCAATAAATAAGACGCCTAAAATCGGTAGGGCAAGTAATGGTTTTAATTTGTTCATGACATTTGAGTTTAGTTTATGAATCATTTTTAATCTTTTCTGAATTGGATGTTCGCCAAAACTGGAAATCAAGCTGCTGTTGACTTTAGAGAGGGTAAACTGAACCAATGACCTTTCATAGCATTTAGGGTCGCTGCGTTGAAGAGCATAATTATCAGCGATATACTCATGCTGAATTCGGATGGATCTTGCATAGCAATAGCTGAAGGGATTAAACCAATAAGCACATTTCAGCAGTTCAAAAAGCAAAAGGTCTACTGAATGTCTTCCTTCTATATGAGCAAGCTCATGCTGGATAATCTGATCTTTTAAGTTTCTATTTTGATTGAGCTCCTTACCAATAAATATCGTACTGAAGAAGCTGTAGGCATCATTCCCTGCTATCTCCACGATGTCGATGTGATTGTTTTGAAATGAAAGCCATTTACCTACTTTTCGTTTTACCAAGTATAGTTTTACCAAGAGCAGACCAATAGAAATTGCCAAACCCAGCCAATAAATGGATTCCATTGAAATGAATTGGTAAGCAGTCACCGAGCTGTCGATGGCTTGTAGTTTTGCTGTTCCATTGCTTTTAGCCGTGAATACTTCAATGGCAAAAGGTAATGCAAGGGGGCTTTCAAAGCTCAATAGCGGAATTAGAAGGGATGCCAAAACCGTAATCAACAGATAATACCTGTTAAGCGAAAGTAGTTTTTCTCCTTTCAAGAACAACCAATAGAAGCCATAAAAGCAGGCCAAGCAAATCGAAGATTCTATTAAAAACTCACTCATCCTCTTTCAATTTTTTCATTAAGTCTTCCACCTGATCTACGCTTAGTTTTTTCTCTTGCACCATAAATGAAAAGAGTTTTTCCGCAGAACCTTCAAAGTAGTTGCTTAGAAAGCCATTCATGAAGTTTTTAGTATAGGCCTTCTTTTTTACTGAAGCTGAATAAATAAACGTGTTGCCTATTTTCTCTCTCGTTACAAAGCCTTTGTTCTCTAAAATCTTTATGAACGTCCCTACAGTATTGTAAGCAGGTTTAGGGTCGGGCATTTGGTCTACAATGTCTTTGATCAGCATTTTATCCTGCTCCCAAACGATCTGCATTATTTGTTCTTCTGCTTTTGTTAAGTCCTTCATAGCTCCTAAATCTTTAGGAAATCTCTTAAAAGATTAGGTGAACTCCTAATTATTTAGGAGAAAAAATATAATAACTCAGGATTGACCACTTTTATTTGTTTAATAAATCTTATTGAATCGCTAAATTGCGGCTCGAAAAATATAAGCAATGCAGATTTTAAGCGAACAGGAAATAGTTAGAAGGCAAGAAAGAGAAGAACTCCAAAGGCTGGGTATTAACCCTTATCCATCAGAAACCTACGAGGTAACCGTACTTTCGAAGGATATTCTCGAAAATTTCGAAAAGGAGCCTGAACGCTTTAAAGAAATCACCATTGCGGGTAGAATGATGAGTAGAAGGATCATGGGCTCTGCCTCTTTTGCAGAAGTTCAAGATTCCGCAGGAAGGATTCAGATCTACATTCGTAGAGATGACATTTGCCCTACAGAAGACAAAGTACTTTACAATACCGTTTTCAAGAAGACATTGAGTATTGGTGACTTTATTGGGATCAAGGGCTATGTTTTTGTCACACAAGTAGGGGAGGTTTCTGTACACGTAACAGAAATGACCATCTTGACCAAGGCTTTAAAACCTTTGCCACTCCCTAAAACCGATGCCGAAGGTATAATTCATGATGCTTTTACCGATCCAGAGCAGCGCTACAGACAGCGTTATGTGGATTTAGTGGTAAACCCACATGTGAAAGAAGCATTTATTAAGCGTACTAAAATGGTCAACTCCATGCGCCAGTTCTTGGCAGATCGGGGTTATTTAGAGGTTGAAACGCCTATTCTACAACCCCTTTATGGTGGTGCAGCAGCCAGGCCATTCAAAACACATCACAACACACTCGACATGACGCTCTATTTGCGGATTGCGAATGAGTTGTACCTAAAAAGACTCATTGTAGGTGGCTTTGATGGTGTTTTTGAATTTTCTAAGGATTTTCGGAACGAAGGAATGTCTAGGTTTCATAATCCAGAATTTACCCAAGTAGAGCTCTATGTGGCCTATAAAGATTACAATTGGATGATGAACTTGGTGGAGGAAATGGTAGAGAAAGTAGCCATTGACTTACACGGAACTACGAAGGTGCAGGTGGGCGAAAATGTAATTGATTTCCAAAGACCGTGGAAGCGCTACACGATGTTCGAAGCCATTGAGCATTTCACAGGCATTGACATTTCTGAAATGGATGAGGTAAAGCTTCGCGAAACAGCGAAGGACTTAAAAGTAACAACAGACGATTCGATGGGCAAAGGAAAGCTGATCGATGAGATCTTCGGTGAGCATTGTGAAGGCAAATTGATTCAGCCTACTTATATCACCGATTATCCAATAGAAATGTCGCCTTTGGCTAAAAAGCACAGGACCAAAGAAGGATTGGTAGAAAGATTCGAAGCCATTTGTAATGGTAAAGAAATTTGTAATGCCTTCTCTGAATTGAACGACCCGATCGATCAAAGAGAACGATTTGAAGAGCAATTGGAGTTAGGCAAAAGAGGCGATGACGAAGCCATGACGCTTGACGAAGACTTCTTGCGCGCTTTGGAATACGGTATGCCGCCAACAGCAGGCTTGGGCATTGGTATCGATCGTTTGTCAATGATCATGACCAACTCAAAGTCGATCCAAGATGTGTTGTTCTTCCCTCAAATGAAACCAGAGAAGAAAGCAAAAATGGCTACTGATGAAGAGTTTGTAAAGGCTGGCGTGAGATTGGAGTTGGTTCAAATCCTCAGAAAATTGAACATCAACACCCTCAATCAGCTGAAAGAACAAACAGCCTCTAAATTATTGAACGATATGGGCGGCATGAGAAAGAAGTTAAAGCTTCAAGAAGTGCAGGCCGCTAGTTTAGAAGAGATTGACGGCTGGTTAAACTAACAGTTAACCCAACCTAAAAATAGAAAAAGCCATTTTGCGTAAGCGAAATGGCTTTTTTTATAAATATGTACAGCTACAGTTGGTATCTTGTTGGTGAAGAAGCACTAATATAGACGGAAGCGGGTACAATAATTGGTCAAGCAGGGAATCTGGTAATTTGGCTAGTGCTATTGAACAAGGCTATGCAATACAACACCTGCACATTGAAATTAGAGAGGGTACAAACTGGGATACTGCGACTAAAAAGAATCCAGAAGAGTACGTGAAAACAAAATTTGATAGTAACGGAGAAGTAATTGAATCAACAAAATGTTAAATATGAAAAAAGCAATGGTAATAACACTCCTATTGATGATAGCATCAGTAGGTCAGGCCCAAGATTTTTGGGGTACTTTGAGTATTGAAGACTATAGAATCATTGAAATCACCAATACCCAAAACGATAAGAAAATGATGTTGCTGGATATTGAAAGACAACCTATCAATGGTGGTTGGACTCAACTCAATACCGGGCTGGGTCTTCCCGCTCCGCAATGCTCCGAAAATTCGGCAGGAAACAACTGCTTTGTAAGGTCCTCTGGTATAGAAATCTATTACAGCGATCGCTTAGGAGATTTTTTAATGGGAGAGTTGACTATAACTAATGCTAACTTTGCTTTTGAAATTAAAGGGCATACTATAAAGGTAGGAGATGATATATCGAAGCTCGCAAGTGTGCATCCTGATGCTTATAGCAAAAGGCAAAGAATACGACCACAAGGTGTTGAATATCAAGTATTAATGCATTTGGAACAAGTGAATCTTTCTATTTCTTTTAGCTTCGACCCACAGTCTAACCTTATAACCGAAATTATGATTCACCAGTCTTTAGTTTAACACTGTTTTAGCAATTCAGACTATATGATCAATTGTAAATCAATCCAAGATGTGTTGTTCTTCCCTCAGATGAAATCAAAGAAGGAGCAAACCGCATCCAAATTGTTAAATGATTTAGGCGGCATGAGAAAGAAGTTGAAACTTCAGGATGTAGCTGCAGCCACTTTTGACGAGATTCAAGGCTGGTTATAAAGATTAGAAGAAGCTAAAAAATACAGAAAGCCATTTTGCGTAAGCGAAATGGCTTTTTTATAAATATGTACAGCTACAGTTGGTATCTTGTTGGTGAAGAAGCACTAATATAGACGGAAGCGGGTACAATAATTGGTCAAGCAGGTGAAACTGGTAATTTGGCCAATGCCAAACGCCAAAATTATGCTATCCAACACCTGCACATTGAAATTAGAGAGGGTACAAACTGGAATACTGCGACTAAAAAGAATCCAGAAGAGTACGTGAAAACAAAATTTGATAGTAACGGAGAAGTAATTGAATCAACAAAATGTTAAATATGAAAAAAGCAATGGTAATAACACTCCTATTGATGATAGCATCAGTAGGTCAGGCCCAAGATTTTTGGGGTACTTTGAGTATTGAAGACTATAGAATCATTGAAATCACCAATACCCAAAACGATAAGAAAATGATGTTGCTGGATATTGAAAGACAACCTATCAATGGTGGTTGGACTCAACTCAATACCGGGCTGGGTCTTCCCGCTCCGCAATGCTCCGAAAATTCGGCAGGAAACAACTGCTTTGTAAGGTCCTCTGGTATAGAAATCTATTACAGCGATCGCTTAGGAGATTTTTTAATGGGAGAGTTGACTATAACTAATGCTAACTTTGCTTTTGAAATTAAAGGGCATACTATAAAGGTAGGAGATGATATATCGAAGCTCGCAAGTGTGCATCCTGATGCTTATGAGAAAAGCCAGAAAGCAGGGTCGAGAAGTAAAGTGGACCAAGTACTTCTTAATTTAGAGTACACTGATTTGACTATTTCTTTTCTTTTCAATCCGGTGACGAACTCTATTACGTTAATACAAGTTTATCAATCTTTAGTTTAAAGGTGTTTTTAACGAGTTGCTATCTTCCAAATGTTTAGCCTACTGAAAAAGATTCCTGCGGAATGACTTAAAATGGGAGATAATTTAGTCGAGAGACTATGCTTTATCCAACCCAACAAGTCATCTCGCAGAGCTCTTTTCACCCAATCTATATAACTTAAAACGTCAAGTGAGTATTTTTTCACTGAAAAAGATTCCTGCGGAATGACTTAAAATGGGAGATAATTAATTCGTTATGCAGTGCTTTGTCCATTCCTACAAGTCATCTCGCAGAGCTCTTTTGACCCAAATTATAAGACTTAAAACGTCAATTGAGTATTTTTTTTTACTGAAAAATATTCTTGCGGAATGACTTAAAACGGGGTGATAACCTACGCCCAGCTCTCGAGTAGTAAGAAAATCAATTATCGAAGAAGCTTCTTCTACGGCTTAGTTTCAAATCTCTAAGGGCAGAGGCTTTGATCTGAATGTCAACGGTGTACGAGGTGAATCGACCGAAAGGAACCCAGTTACCACTTAATTCCCAGCAGCCTAAATCACGATAAACACCTAAAGAAGTTTGTACAAATTCCTTTAGGTCGAAATCATAACCGGTATTAAAAGTCAATTGCCATTTTTGAGTTAACTCTAAGTTGCCACTCATTCTGATTGACTGCCGCGTAACCTGTTGAAATTCATTATTCACAAGATTTTGACGGAAGTTATAATCATAGCTAAGCCTTATATTCCAGGGTACATTAAAGTCCATATAGGCATTCGGGTCGTCAAAGAATTGAGGTTGCCGTGTTCTTTGTTGGTTGGTGTTTCCGCCTTCATTGATCGATCCATATTCTTGTGTTGGGTTTTGGTTGAATCCATCATTTTCATTCAATCCCTCTTCAGTCCTAAACTGGTTGGGCCCCGTTTTAATCACACCATTATTTGCTGCCTTTGAATTTAGGTTGGTACTTAGCGTAAAGCGAGCATTTCTTAACGTACCTAGACCAACCCCTCTGGAAACCGCCAATGCATCAACTCTCCGCAGGCTATTGGTTTCGCCATCAGAAGAACTCACATAGGAATAAGGATCTAAAATAAGTCCCGCATTAACACTTATTTTCTTTTTGAATAAAGTGGTCCTCATTGACAAATTCACATCTGAAAGATTGAAAGAGTCTGCCAAAAAATTGTAAGATGTAGAGAGGGAAAGATTCTCTAGGATGGCTACTTTTTCAGATTTAGCGGTATCGCTTCTCACTTTCATTTCAACCTTATTATTCAAGGAAAAACCTATTGATGCAGACTCTCCCAGAGAGGGGCTACCGAATGCAAACCCGTCATAAATGGATAAGAAACGAGTGACAGGTGCCCCAGTACTTGTTGTGTCCACTTGAATGTTTTTGTAATAGCCGAATTTTTCTTGGCCAAAGTCAGGTCGATAACTAAATGAGACACTGGGTATCATAATATGCCTGATCGCCTCTATTCTACTGGTTTCTTTAAATGAAAAGTTACCATAGATTTGGGTTGAAAGACTTACGTTGGCCCCATAGGTGTTCGACCTTGAGAACCCTGGAATCGTGTCGATTCTTACTGCATTTTGATCTTCAATGTAGGTGTAGTCTAGTTTTTCTAAATACCATAATTCTTCAAACTGTAAGGAGGGGCTCACCGTCCAACTCTTCAAAAAAGGAAACGAAGTAGAGAGAGGGATTGAATGTCGCGCTCCGTTTTGGGCATTGCCTATCAAGTCGCCAATATTCGCAAAGGTAACGGCTAATGTATCTCCAACAGTGCTTTGGTTTACAATGTCAAAGCTTGCAGTATTCGGTCTTATCACATTGGTAATGCTATTGGCGGTCAAGAAAGTCCATGAAAAGTTCACTCTTTTTAAAGCTTCTCCCTTTGCTCCAGCGAATGGTTTCACACGGCTCATGTTCACAGATAGTTCGGGCAATGAAACATCTAAGACGCCAGTCTGCACATTTTGATTATGCCGAGCACCCATCGAGTAAGTAAATGGGGTACCTGGTATTGCCCCACTTAAAGAAATGTTGGATCTGAATTCTGAGCGAACGTTATTTTGAAAATTTTGGGTTGAAAAATTGTTGGCGTTGAAGGTACTTGTTCCTGCGTTTACGCTGGCAGAGAAACGAGTATTCCCACGGCTTTCAGGCCTATGTTGCCATGACACCCAAAAATCTTGCGAGTTGAGTGAGTTTTCTTCAAATTCAGGTGTTTGATTGTTGTTGTAACTCAAATCTAAACTTCCACTAAAACTGTATCGCTTTTTATAGGTAGATCGAGCCGATAAACCATAGCTACCTTTAGAATAATAGGATCCTGTTAGCGCTGTTCGAATGAATTCGTTCTTCCCAAAGAAGTAACCACCATCTCGTAAAAAGATACCTCTTATTCTTTCCTCTCCATACTTTGGGAAAAGTATACCTGATTCTGCCTCGCTGCTCGTTTCAGGAAAAAAACCAAAGGGTAGCCCGAAAATCGTTGGGATTCCACCGATGTAGAGTAAAAAGGGGCCTGTGATTACCTTATCGCCAGGTATTACTTTGATCTTATTGGCCTTGATAAATGTAGTGGCTAAAACATTGTCGCAGGGAATGAATTTGCCACCACTTATGTACGCACTTCCATCAGGATTCTTTTTGATGGCATCTCCAGAAAGGTAACCTTGGTCTTGCTGAGTAACTACTCCCGTGATTTTCGCTTTGTTCGTTTCAAAATTATAGCGAATGCCTCTGGTCTCATAAGTACCTCCACCATCTTGAAAAACAGGTAAACCAATCCATTTACCCGTACTGTCCTGAACCCCCGTTGCAATCAATTCGCTATTATTTCGATCTATAATTATCTCAGCTGCATCTAGCTTTATCTTACCATACTCGATGTAAGCATTTCCATATAAGTACGTTATGTTTGTAGCGGTTTTGGTAATGATTGAATCCTCTGCATAATAAAGAATAGTGGTTTCTATGCCGTTTTTAACCACCTTTAGGGTGTCTGTACCGACTGGCCTGGTTGTTGTAGAATCGGTTTTCGGTTTTAAAGATTGGGTACGCAGGGAGTCAAGGATTGATTGAACGGGCGTAACTGTGAGAGAATCGTTTTTAAACTTTTTTTCTTGCGCATTCAATACTGCCGATAACAGCAACATAATTGCAATGAAAGATATTTTATTAACTAGACTCAAAGGCTTTTTCGCTTTGTGGAAAATTTTCCGATTTTTGCGTAAAGGTATTCTAATAACCATTTTTATGCGAACCAAAGTAAAAAATATTGGAGTTGTTCTTCTCTGTCTCTCTTTTCTATTCTCTCTGTCTTCATTTCAAACCCCTCCTCAACAAGGAAAACGAAA
>JBLIES010000088.1:0-14327 GCA_047633135.1 Roseivirga sp. | reverse complement strand
CCTTTGGTTTTTAAATGTTTGATTTGGCTAGTCCCCTGCTTTTTGCGAACCATATAAGCTGAGAAAACCTTATGCGCCAAACATTCCTCTCCTTTAAAAACGCCTACCGAAGCACTTCCCGATTGCACCAGAAGCATAAGGTAAGTGAGCTTATCATCAAAGCCGAAGCCCAACTGATCATCGCAAGATAAAGTAATGGGCAAACGGATAAAAGCCTCTTGTTGTTTGCGTGGCCAAGCTAAGTTGATTCGATGCTTTTCATGATCATAAGCTGGACTAAAACCTAGGTCTGTGACCTCCGCTAAAAGCTGAGGTAACTGCGCGGTATCATAGAAAAAGCTTTTCATTCCGAATACTAAAAAAAGGCAGTGGATTGGGCAATGCTTTGTCGATTAATATTATTGTGATTTAGAACTGACTTAGTTATCACAGTCTAATGACTGGAAAAAAATTCGAAACTAGACGAAGACTTTAAAGGCATATTTAATAGTATGGTTTTAAGAATGGGTGCGTAATTACTCTATAGACTACCGAAGAGATGATAGGACTTTATAAGAATGTGCAGAAAAAATCATTGGCCGTTATTGCCTTTATTGATGAAGAAATGAAACAGCGTTGATAGGCATTAGTCACATCCTATGAATACCTCAAAAGACTTAGTGAAAATCTATTAGGTAGAGAAGTCTGGTATCTGAAGTATCAAAGAACGGAGGAAAACTTACTATCAGTATGATACGCAACCTCCACGATAAACTTAATATACCTTACGAATTATTGATTGCTTAAAACATACTTAAGTTACATTCGTCCATAATCGTAATCGATTCGCTCTACTAATAAACACTTTTTAAACCCTAATTGCGATTGAACTTTCCGTCTTTGTCTAGAGTTGGTCAATTATTCATATTATGCATTCTATTGAAACTCAAAAATACTAAACTCACCAAAGTCACCATCCTCTTCTGTAGTATGATGACGGTAATGGCTGGAGCAACCATCGCTCCATCCCTACCCGAAATGACTAAGGCGTTTCCTGATAACGAATCTGCCGAAACGTTAGTAAAGCTTGTCTTGACAATCCCTGGGTTATTCATTGCCATTACCGCCCCCTTTTCGGGCTGGATCATTGATAAATTTGGTAGAATCAAGCTTTTAGTCGCCATGCTTTTGCTTTATGCGATTGCTGGTACTTCTGGGCTCTACTTAAATACATTAGGTGCAATTATTATTGGTCGTGCTTTCTTGGGTATTGCGGTCGGAGGAATAATGACCACCGCTGTAGCTTTGATTGGTGATTACTTCGAAGGCAATGAGCGACAGAAATTCCTAGGTACCCAAGCTGGAATAATGGCCCTTTCGGGTACACTATTTATCAGCTCAGGTGGTATTTTAGCTGACATCAGTTGGCGATATCCTTTCTTAATTTATGGTTTGTCAGCATTGGCTGTGCCAATGGTTTTAATCTATTTAAAAGAACCCAACAGGAGTGGAAGCCAAGTAATAAAAGGGGGAGCCAAAGAAAAAATCCCAAAACTTGCTTGGACCATTTACCTGATTTCCTTTTTAGGGATGGCTGTTTTTTATATGATGCCAGTTCAAATCCCATTTTTAATTCAAGAAATAGATAATGTTGATAATATGGCCACTGGTTTGGCACTGTCAGCAAGTATGCTTTTTGCCGCTGGCATGTCTTTCAATTACCAAAAATTCAAAGACCGTTTCACCTATTATCAAATTTATGGGATTAGCTTTTTTGTAGTTGGACTAGGCTATCTGGCTATTTCTTTTGCGACAAGCTACGCTTGGGTTTTCCCTGGCTTGTTACTCGCTGGTCTCGGCTCTGGTTTGATTATGCCTAATTCGAATTTATGTTTAGTTACTATGGCCTCTCCGAAAGTCCGAGGACGCGTTTTGGGCTTGCTCACTACTTTTATATTTCTTGGCCAGTTTGCTTCACCACTCTTGTTTCAACCCATCATTAATGTCAGTTCTATCCGCGGAGGGTTCTACTACTTATCCATTGCGCTTATTGTCTTGGCAATTATCGCTTTAATAAGGAATAGACGATTAATTAAATCTTAGGAGGCAGGAATTAGCAATTCTAAAATGGAATGCTGGCCCTGATATTAAAGGAAGCGAGTATCGCAGACCTGATCTTTGTTTAAATCGCCAATCAAGTCAAGATTTTTCAGAATAGAATAGACCTTATCCAGTTCTTCAGCTTTAAGATGTGGCGATGGCGACCATTGTAAATCTAATAACCAACGCTCTACCGAAGCCAATTCTAAATTGTAGAATTTACTTATGACAGCGGCTATATTCGGATCAGCCCTTAACAGGCTTATTTGATTGAAGAGTGCATCCATTATGAAAGCTATTTGATCTGATTTCTCACTCAGTGCTTTATGAGACGCGCAAATCACAAAGCAGCTAAAAGGAGTTTTTCTTTCTTCAATTCTTCGAAACTCCCCTGAATCCACCAACGATTTTGTTGTCAACTTCTCCCAAAAGAAGATATCGGATTCTGCTTTCTGAAAAGAAGCTCTTGCCCCTTGAAGGCTCGCTACTTCGATAAAATTCAAATTCCTATACTCCCATCCACGCTCTTTAGCATCAATCATCGCCATCAAATGCGAGCCAGAACCAAAACGACTGATCGCATATCGCTTGCCTTCTAATTCCTCAATGTTGTTCAACAACGAATTCGTAGATACGTGGATGCCCCAGGTTAATGGAGAATCTACATAAAAGCTGATGATCTTATACGCTTTGCCTTTATCAATACCTTGGATAGCGCCTTCCGTTAGAAGAATCCCAATGTCTAAATCGCCCTCTTGTAAGGCTTGGCCCATGGCTCCAGTACCCCCTTGAAAGTCCGTCCAAGAAGCATCAATACCTCCGTTTGCCAATAGACCAGTACTTAGCAATAACTGCCAAGGCATATTGAAATGTTCTGGTACTCCGCCAATTTTAAGTTTGATCATTCAGAGTTGATTATAAAAAGAGAAAGCCAAAATCAATGGCTTTCTCCACCCTACAAAGTTAGTAGAGTAATTTCTATAACGGACGATTGCGCTATGTTAAATCAAGTCAATTTAGTCTCTTTTACCTTGGCTGAAAACATAGCGAATATTGAAACCAAAGCCGTCAGGAACGAAATTAGTTTCATCTATAATTTCAAATGCTGGCCGCCAATCCAAGCCTATGGCTAAAGGAATTTCAACGAATCGGTATTCTAAACCTATCTCTCCCACAGCACCTAAAGAGAAGTCATTTCCTAAACCCAAAAATGGGCCTACACCTACGTACCAGTTGATTGCCTCTACGCCAATAGGTCGATAAATAAAGTCCCAAAGGGCTTCGATGCCAACGACCTCAGAGCCGAACGATAGGTTAGCATGAATCCGACTGAATTTGGCCGTTCCAAAGACTGCATCGATCGCGTAATCGCCACCCGTCACGTTTCCAAATCGGACACCGAGTTCTTGGGCATTCGAGTTAAAAGAAATGAACATTGCTCCTAATAAGCAGCCGAAAAATAATTTACGTTTCATAAAAGATTAATTCTGTAAAGTTAAAAAGGATAGGTGCAAGGCTAGAAAACATATTGCACCACAAACAAGAGCCAACTATTTAAGATGACCCGTGACTCAAAACGTTTATCCTCTTATAATGTTGGCTTAATTCTTAACATCTTTCAATAACTCTTCTATCGCTTTTTCAAGTTGTTGGTCTATGCCCTTATCCATATCCCCTGGCATGTTCTTGATCTTAAACTGAGGCTCTGTTTGGTTGTTCTCCATCCATTCTCCAGCTCTATTTTTAGCGCTTACAGGTACGACTCCCCAACGACCACCGTCAGGTAATCCTTCCCAACCGGCAAAGCTACAAGTCCCAGGGGTTGGCATACCGACCGTCTTACCAATTTCTAAATCTGTATAGCCCTGTGCAAAGCAATGTCCATCGGAGTAGTTACTCTCATTGAACATGGCCAATGTTGGTTTAGTCCAGCGTGAAGTTGGCTCACCGCCCACAACTTTGGCCTCGGTAGCATAAGTAATAAATGGAACGCCAGTGAAGAACATGGCTAAATCAGCGACTAAGTCACCACCGCCATTGAAACGCGTATCAACAATCACTGCTTTTTTATCGAAGTACTTGCCCATCATGTCTTCATAAATACTTCTATACGGCTCATCACCCATGCCCGGAATATGCACATAGCCCAACTGACCGTTACTTTTCTCTTCGACTTCCTTTTCGTTGATTTTCACCCAACGCTCATAAAGAAGACCTCTTTCTGCGCCTAGAGAAACAGGCTTTACAGTAATTTGCTGACGTTTTTTCGTAGAGGGATCAAAAACTTCCAATAGTGTAAACTTATCAGACTTACGGTTTAAGTAAAGTGCTACATCTGTATTTTGACTTATTGTTTGGCCGTCAATTTTCTCGATGATCATGCCTTTCTTAATGTCAAGGCTTGCTTTATCTAATGGACCGCCTTTGATTACTTCTTCAATCAAAATACCGTCTGCTTTGTGCTTGTAGTCCATAAAAATACCGAGTGAAGCCGTTGCATCTGAATTTTCTATACTTGTAGCATATCGAGCGCCCGCATGCGAAACGTTGAGTTCACCTAACATTTCTGAAAGCAGCTCAGCAAATTCATATGAGTTACCAATAGAAGGGAGGTACTTTTGGTACTCTTTCTTCATCATTGCCCAATCTATTCCGTGAAAATCAGGGTGATAAAAAACTGCATTACTGCGAATCCAAACATGCTCAAACATGGCTAATCTTTCCGCAACTGCATCATAATTCATTTCGCCTTTGATATCGACACCATCGCGCTTGCCTGTTTCTGGATCTACTTTAGCGATTTTTCCGCCACTCAATAGGTAAAGGTTTTTCATGTCCTTATCCCAAGTCAGGCTTGCTCCACCTGCATCTAGCTTGATCGCAAGTTTCGTGTCTTTTGTTCTTAAGTCTGTTGTCCAAAGGTTCATTCCCTTCTCGAAACGGGCTAAATAATAAAGCTTGGTGCCATCTTTAGAAAGTACAGCATCACCCAAACTAGAAGAATGAATGGTCAGTCTGGCTTTTCTATCCATCATGGTCTCCCAATCAAAAGTCAAATCTTTCACTTTTTTCTCCTCAGATTTTTTCTCCTTTTCCTCGTCCTTCTTTTCTTCTCCTTCTTTCTTATTAGCCTTTTCAATTTCCTTCATCAAGTCGAAGTCCTCTTTACTCATGTTGAATTTATCCCATGCTTCTTGATCGAAGAACATGCTATACACGTCATTTTGGCTTTGGCCACTCGTTGCGTAACTTTTTAATCCATTTCTATTGCTAAACCAAAGCATTTGCTTGCCTTCGTTCACCCATTTAGGATTACCATCTCCATAACCGCTTTCCGTTAGGTTGACTCTTTTAGAGCCGTCAGCCGCAAGCAAAAGAACTTCACTATTACTTAAAGTTTTTCCCCAATCGAACAAAAGCCATTTACTATCTGGACTCCAAGTGAAATTTTGGTCGCCATCGCGCATGGTAAATAAGTCATCTGGTGTCAATAGAGTGTTGGTATTATTGGAAGCTATATCAAGTATCTTCAGTGTTCTTCTTCCTTCGATAAAGGCTAATTTTTTTCCATCGGGAGAGAAATTAGGGAGGTAATTATCAAGCTTGTTCTCCACTAAGGCTTCTTCTTTTAAGAGTGTCGAAGCGAAGAAAAATGGTTCTTCCGTCTCTCTCACTTTGGTGGTTTTGAAAATGCTCCATTTGCCATTTCTTTCGCTAGCATACACCACAGCTTTACCATCGGGAGTAAAAGTCACAAAGTTCTCTTGCTCTGGCGTATCTGTCAGCCTTTTCGTTAACGAACCGTCTACAGAAGTGACAAATACCTCTCCTCTTGCTATGAAAGCTATTTCTTTACCATTCGGTGAAACGGACATTTCACGAACGCCACCATTAATCGAAATAAATTTATCAGCGTTTGACTTACTTTGCGTCCGGATGTTCACTTTCAATTTCTTTGGCTGCTCGCCTTCTTTCATGGTATAAAGCTCGCCATCATAACCAAAACTTAGTGTACCATTGCCTGTACTTAAAAAACGTACTGGGTGCGTTTTAAAAGTTGTAAGCTGAGTGCTGTTTGCTGGGTTGGCTAAGTTCAATTTGTGAACATTAAAGTTGCCGCTTTCTTCGCTAAGGAAGTAAACACTCTTTTCGTCTTGGCTGTACACGGGCTGTCTGTCTTCACTCACTGCGGAGGTGATCATTTTATGTGAATCAGTTGCCTTGTCGTATAACCACAAGTCTCTAGCAATGGCTGAGGTTTGGTGTTTTCTAAATTCATTTTCACCGCCCTTTTTATCGTGATAGAGCATTTGAGTGCCTTTTTGGTTGACTTGAATATATTCTGCTGGTAATGTAAAAACTTGATCTACACGACCTCCTTTAGCAGGAACCGAATACAATTCTGATTGAGATCCATGAGGATATTGTCTGTTGTTCGCTAAATCTTGTCTTAAGGCACCGAAGAGTACTGACTTATCATCGTGGCTAAAAGTAAAAGGCTGCTCGTCATTCGAGTGGAAAGTAATGCGTTGCGCTTCGCCTCCTATAGCATCCATTGTAAACACATCGAAATTACCATATCGGTCTGATGCAAAGGCAATTGACTTGCCGTCTTTACTCCAAACTGCCATATAATCATGAGCATCGTGAAAAGTAAGTTGCATGGCATCGCCACCAGCAGCATTTACTCGGTATAAATCACCCTTATAGGTGAATACTATATTTTGTCCATCAGGAGAAATCGTTGAGTACCTCAGCCAATTAGGCGCGTCTTGCGCTGAAAGCGCGAAAGAAATAAGGCATAAGAGAATGGTGAATCGTTTTTTCATAGGATTGAATTTCAAGGCTGAATTTATACAAAAAATGCCTGATTTGGAGGAAGAATTATTTGAGCGCAAAGGAGGGTAAATCAGAGAACCTCAGACATTATGTTGAGTAGACTGCTTCTTACCTCTCGGTGACACTTCAAAGGGTCTTTCCCTCGAAGGCGGGAATCCCCATTAATACGCATCACTCCGTGCAACCGAGCGATTGTGAAGGTAACAAGACAGCTTCGTGCCCCTGAGTGAGGCTTCGAAGTGTCCTTGCTCAGAATGAATGTTAAGGTAAGGTTTGGAAACGTGTTACCTACCCAATAAAGCCCTCTTCTTTGTATTTTGGATTTGGATATTTGTAAAAGCCCTCCCCTGTTTTGACTCCGAGTTTACCTGCGTCTACATATGTTTTAAGCAGTTCAGCGAAAGCTTGACTTTTCTTGTCGGGTTGGCTGCTGGTGATGTGCCAAGCGGTTTCTAATCCTACGGTATCTAAAATACCAAAAGGCCCCATTTCCATTTTAAAATTACCCATCCAGCTGCGGTCAATGTCCTCGATAGAACCAATATCCATGGTCTTCAATGAACCTGCAGCACCAATTAATGCCATTAACATGTAATTAAAAATGTAACCATGATTTTCCTTCTGAACGAAAACAGGCGTTTGCCATAGTATTTTACCTAATTCCATCAATAAATCATTGATCCAGGGCTCGGTAGAAGTATTCGGCATTACATCGACCACATTGGAATAGAATACATCATGAAAATGAAAATTACAAAAACGCTCAGGTCTACCGGTAGCATCTGCAATTTGTGACCCTAGTAAGTAAGAGGTATTGGAAGTAAAGAGCGTTTTCTCAGGGCAAAGTTCACCGAACTGCGCCCAAACTTTTCGCTTCAATTCAAGATTTTCGGTAACAGACTCATTAATGAAATCGGCATCATTTGCAGCCACTTTAGCATCGGTCGTAAAAGTCAAGCGAGTCCTAGCCTCCGCTACTTGTGTTTCATTCAACTTCCCTTGGCGCACCAGCATCTTCAAGATTCCTTCCTGAGTTTTAACGGCATCATCTAAAGCCTTTTCAGAAATATCATAAATGGTAGTGACAAAACCACTGATGGCAAATTGTAAACCCACTCTTAAACCCAGGGTTCCTGCCCCTAAAACGAGCACTTTCTTAATGTCTTCTATTTTTAGATTCATGATGTTAATGGTTTCTTGTTTTTGATGTTTAATGTTTGGCTTATCTCTTTAGATTGATCCTTTTTCCAGTGCTTTTGCGGCATTCGCTCCACAGGCTTTTACAGCATAAATCAAATTGGCAAAACGTGGATCTTGTGTATAGCCCTTTTTATAACGCGCATAAATCTGTTGAATAATCACTCCGATTTTGAATGCGCCAAAGACATAGTAGAATACTTGGTCGCTTAAATCAAAGCCTGTTTTTTCTTCATAACGATTGACTAATTCTGAGCGGGTGTAATTACCAGGCAACCACGTTAGGCTAAAGGGCTTCAAAGCTTCAGAATCTTCCGCCTGCGCCCAATAGGCCAGCGAGGTACCTAAATCCATCAGTGGATTGCCCACAGTAGACATTTCCCAATCTAAAACTGCAATGATGTCATCCAGCTTTTCAGGATTCAAAACCAGGTTGTCGTACTTATAGTCGTTGTGAATAAAGCTCACATATTTCTGTGCTGGAATATTTTTCTGTAGCCAACCAGCCACCTGATCCATGCTCTCCAATTGATCCGTTTCCGCTTTATAATAACGACCAATCCAGCCTTCTACCTGACGCTGAGTATAGCCATCGGGTTTACCAAAATCGGTTAGACCAGCAGCCTTCAAGTCCATTGTGTGCAAATCCGCTAAATTGTCGATGCAAGCTTCGGAAATTGAACGCATGACTGTTGGAGTTAATGCTAAGTCTTTGGGAGGCAAGCTTCTCAGAATGACTCCTTTTACACGCTCCATCATATAAAAATCAGCGTCCATTACGGTTTGATCATCACAGAAAAGCACTGGTTTTGGTACTTTGGAATAAACAGGCTTCAGCGCAGAAAGCACTCTAAACTCGCGATTCATGTCATGTGCTCCTTTGATGTTCGCACCAAATGGTGGACGCCTTAGCACATATTCGTTTTCGCCATCTTTAACCAAATAAGTCAAGTTTGAAAAGCCACTGGGGAACTGAGATACTTCTATTGATCCTGAAAAACCATCAAGGTGATCAGTAAGGTAATCTGTGAGTTTCGAAAGGTCTAAGCCCTCTCCTTTTCTTATTTCTTTTGCCTTATCAATCATCGATTGGTTATTAGTTATTGGTCATTGGTGAATTAGTCATCACTACAAAATCAATCGGTACCGTCCTACTGAGATGTAGCCTTTTTGGGGCGAAACCGAAAGTATCCGTCTGTTCTGAACAAAAACTGCCTTGAACTGAAAGATTCTTTCTTCCTCGTGCCTCGTCATCAGAATGACTCATAATGCGGCCTGTTCCCTAATTATTACATCCCATATCCTTTTAAAATCGCCTTAGCTAAGCTGCTTTTGTGCACTTCATCTGGGCCATCATAAATTCTTGCACCTCTTTCATGTCGGTACCAAAACGAGAGTAAAGTATCATCGGTAATGCCCAAGGCACCATGCACTTGCACCGCACGGTCTAAGACCTTCATCAATACATCGGCCACAAAGAACTTGATGGTGGAAATTTCCATTCTTGCGGCCTTGCTTCCTTCTTGGTCCATTTTATGGGCAGCATGAAGCACCATAAAACGGGCAGCATTAATCTCAGCTCGGCTTTCAGCAATCCAGTTTTGGATGGTCTGCTGATGGCCTAACTTTTTACCATCTCTCAATTCTCTAGTGGCGGCACGGGTACACATCATGTCGAAAGCACGTTCGCAAATGCCTATCCATCGCATGCAATGGTGGATTCTTCCTGGCCCGAGTCGTTGTTGCGCCAACATAAAGCCACTGCCCATTTCGCCAATCAAATTACTTTTTGGTACGCGACAGTTTACGTAATGAATCTCAGCATGACTTAAATAGCCTCCGCCTACATCGCCCATAATTGGGATATTCCTTGTCAGCTCGAAACCTAGGGTATCGGTAGGCACTACAATCATACTCGCCCTTTGGTAGGGATCGGCTTCTGGATTGGTCACTGCCATTACAATGGCAAATGCTGCCCCATCAGCGGCAGTTGTAAACCATTTATGCCCATTGATCACGAATTCATCTCCTTCCAATACCGCGGTTGTACCCATGTCCACAGGGTTTGAACCTGCAAACTCTGGCTCTGTCATTGAGAAGCAACTTCTGATCTCCCCATTCATCAGGGGATGCAAATACTTATCTTTCAATGCCTGAGAAGCGAACTGATGCATCAACTCGATATTACCGATGTCTGGTGCTTGGCAGTTGAGTACATAATGTCCTAGAGGAGTTTTGCCCAATAATTCAGAAATCTGACCGAATTCTGTCATTGACAGTCCGAGTCCACCTTCATTTTCGGGCAGATACGGTGCCCATAAACCCAGCTTCTTGGCTTTTTCTCTCTTACCATTCAGGATATGCTGCACTTCGTCCCAAGGATCAGTGAGCAGGTACAATTCCGATGGATAAAGCTCTTGCTCAATAAATGCCTTCACTTTTGGATAAAGGGCTTTGAGTTTTTCGGTTGCAAATATTTGGTTCATTGCACGGTTGGTTATTGGGTTATTGGTTTATTGGGACATTGAAATTACGCTTTTCCATTGATCACTTTCAGCATATTCTTTAATTACCTCATTTCTATTGATCAATAAATTCGTCATGTACTTTTTCAAGAATAAAAAATCAACTAGCCTTCCTATGATTCCAAAAGGGCTATGATAAGTAAACACATCCTTCATTTGTGTTTCACCATTATCGTTTCCAATAAAATAGTGCTCATGAACGAAGGATTTAAAAGCTCCAGAAATCATTTCATCCTGAAAATAAGCGGGCCTTTCGAATCGTGTGATCTTGACTTTCAATCGTTGGTAAACGCCTAGATGCTTGGCTCTCCAAGTTACGGTTTCTCCCAGTTCTATTAGGCCATCCAACCTTCCTGCAATGGCTTTTTCATTGGTTTTAGAAGTAGAAATCATGTGTAAATCTAAACTTCTTGCCAGATCAAAAACTCTTTGCCTATCCGCTATTATAAAGGTACTTATTTCAATCTTTGGCATTTTGCACCAAGTTTTTTATTTCGCTCAATTAATTATTACCGAATGACTGCGACAGTTCCTTTTTGAGTGAACTGTAAAACCTGACCATTGATCTCTCCGGCATATATAACCTTGTAACTATATGACCCTAACGGTGCTGGTTGTCCACTATAAGTACCATCCCAGAAATCCTTAAGATTTTTAGTATAAAAAACTTGATTTCCCCAACGATTAAATATACCAATTTCAAAGGTAAAAATTCTAGACCCCATGATTTCGAAGGTGTCATTTACTCCATCACCGTTAGGAGAAAAAGCTGTTGGGATTATTATTTTAGGATAACATGCCTCTGATACCTCAATATAAACACGTGGCTTTTCACATGTTCCGTTTGAGACCTCGAGCCAGTAAGCCCCCGCCTTGTCAATTATTAATGACGATAAATCACTTCCATCTGACCATAAATAATTTGCTCTTACCCCTTCAAATTCTGGTTTTATCTCCAATTGCTCAAGCCCTTCACAAACCACAGTATCAGAAACAACGGAGAAAGTAAAGTCTTCATCTACTTTTATATTTATAGGCGCTGAAACTTGACTTACACACCCATTTCTTTCAACAAAAAGCGTATACTCACCTGATTCTTTGATCTCAATTGATTCATCAGTCTCACCATTACTCCAAAAAATATTTCCTGTTTCCGTGGTAGTCAATACAACCGACCCTCCTTCACAAAACTGTGACTCACCATTGACATTAATTATGGGCTGTTCAGGGATTGGGTTTACGACTACCTCAACCGGTTCAGATGACTCACCGTTGCCACAGATTTGTGACGGCTGCAAAACCGTGTAAACTCCTGACCTTTCAACCTCAATCGTTTGAGAAGTCTCTCCCGTAGACCATATAATATTCTCAGTTAAACTTGAAGTGAGGGTTACCGTTTCTCCTTTACACAAATTTATCGAGCGAGAGACTGTTACTTCTGGCTTAATAGGTCTTGAAACAAACTCAATGGTCACAGTATCCGAATTTATACTCTCACAACCATTTTCAGAAACCCTCTTTACCCAAAATTCTCCAGACTCTTTTATCAAAATGGAGTCGTCTCGACTCCCGTTTGACCAAAGATTCCCTGACTCACCAGTCATTAACTTAATACTTTCACCTTCGCAGAGAACAAAACGCTCCCTTCCATTATTAATCACAGGCTTTCTGAAGCCTGAATCAATTATCGGCTGCTCAGGGATTGGGTTTACGACTACCTCAACTGATTCAGATGACTCACCGTTACCACAGGTTTCGGATTGCTGCAAAACCGTGTAAACTCCGGCCCTTTCAACCTCAATCGTTTGAGAAGTCTCTCCCGTTGACCATATAATGTTCTCAGTTAAACTTGAACTAAGAGTTACCCTTTCTCCTTGACACAAATTTACCGAGCCAGAGACTGTAATTACTGGTCTCAGAGGTTGTGGAACGAATTCAACCGTTACGGTATCTGAGTTTATACTTTCACAACCATTTTCAGAGATTCTCTTTACCCAAAATTCTCCAGACTCTTTTATCAAAATGGAGTCGTCTCGACTCCCGTTTGACCAAAGATTCCCTGACTCACCAGTCATTAACTCAATACTTTCACCTTCGCAGAGAACATATAACATTTGGCCTGAGTTGATGATTGGTTTTCTTAGTCCTGATTCTATATTGAGGGTGAATTTAAAACTATCTTCATAACCGCAATTATCAGTTGCTATTACTTCTAAAACTACTTCACCACTTAACTCTCCTATTCCTATCTCCATATTGACATTATTACCTGAAACAGAGAATTTCACCGAATCGGAAGGAATAATGTTAGAGTCACTGCTATTAACAGTAAACGAAATCACTTGTGGATTTTCATCAACCAACGTAAAATTTATAGATGCTATGCCAAAGCTGCAAACTGAAGCGTCAAGATTATCTATTGCAACAGTAGGTGCACTATTTCCAAATTTTGCAAAAAACAAGTCCCGAGTTGAGGTACTTTCAATCAGGGATTCAGAGTTAATATCAGGGTTAATATCAAACTTCCCATTAAATGAAGCAGCTAGGTAGAACTCTTCACAGTCACTATTTAATGGCAAAATGTATGAGTATTCGGTTTCAATATACTGACCGGAATCCTTAACCTTTTTTGTGAAAAACGAAGTATTAAGGAATAACCCATCTTCACTAATTTTAAGAACAAAATTTCTGTTATTCTGACCTACCCTTTTCGGATTTTCTCTTAAAAAATAATTACCCTTACTATCAGCACCTTGAAAATTAAAATACTCTTGATTTAAAACATATATCTCTCCTTTCAAATTTTGAAAAATTTCACCAGTATTTAAACCTTTGCTCACTGTTGACCATATAAAACCCCCTTTGTTCGATATTTTAACAATGGATTGAAATGAACGCCTCGGCACTTCAGAAAGCCTTTCTTCAACTGCTATCTCTATGCCTAATTCGTGTAATCTTATTTGTGGAGAGTTATCTCCTAAATCATCTTGAATGGAATAAGATAATACAACTCCATCATCAGGAGATATTGAAGGTGAAGATATATAATTAAACGCCCCCCCTGTAAATGTCCTTTTCCACTCATAGTCAAGAGTGTTAGACAATTTAACAAGTACTACACCACTTCTTGCTGCAGAGGTGCTAGCTGCTAGCGGAAAATCAGTTGATAATGTGGATTTCGCATTATTAGTAATTCTACCAGTTAAAAAAACTTCTCCTGAGGAATTAACACCTAGATTCCCTATAACGAACCTGTCATCAGTATTACTAGTCCTATTACTCAAAAGCCCAGTAAACGATAGCTCATCTAATAAGACTCCATTCTGACTAAACCGCTCTACATGCTGATTCAAATTGAATACACGCTTACCATCAGAACTTAGGGTTTCACTTTCAATCGTACTATATAGCACATACACACCAGTAGGACCTACCGCAAAATCAAAAAATCCATAAAAAGACTCATTTAAGTCGATTACCCAATCCTTTATAAAATTACCGTCCTTATCCAGTTTAATAACTCCAAATCCTTTTATATATGTTAAATCACTTTTCGGAGTCATCGTAGTTTGTAATGCTCCATTTATATAAACCTCTAACTCACCGTCTAAATAAAAAGTGATATACATATTTTCATTTTCGTCTAGCCCCAGTAATAGGCTCCCGATTGCACCTCCAGATTCTCTT